>CANHBA010000099.1 GCA_947458985.1 Flavobacteriales bacterium | reverse complement strand
TACGCTTGGCACCATGCTTTTGGTGGACCTCATTTGTGTATTGACAGCAATTGGTGTAGCCCTTTGGTTCTTTTAAAATGAAAGAAAATTCACTTTCCTATCCTTCGTTGGTTATCCTGGCTTGGGCAAAAGCTGTGGAGGGGCATCAGACGCTCCAAAATTGGCTACAAGAAAACGGCTATCTAGAACTTTGGATGGCAAGCCAGGCCATTCGCCTACACGACCCCGCTAGAAAGTGGTTGCTGCAAAATGGCTATCCAGAACTCATGGCCATGATTGCTGCGGCAGAAGGCGATGAAAAAGCACAGAAATGGCTCCAACAATTTGGCTACGACGTGTTGTATCATATCGCTATGGCTGTAGAGCACGAGCAAGAAAGCTGGTTTTGGCTCAGAAAACATACCAATCCGGAGTTAATCATTTTGGCAAAGTCTATACAAGTCATCAAAGACCGCATTGAGGAGAACCACAATGACGTCCATGCTATCCACAAGGATTTATAGTAAGAATTCTTTTAAAGAGAAGAGGTAGCGCTTACAACAACATGGCAGCTGGTTGCTCCATGTATGTTTTAAAGGTTTGCAAGAATGCAGCTCCTGAAGCACCATCTACAACGCGGTGGTCACAAGAAAGCGTTACTTTCATGACATTACCCGGCACAACTTGACCGTTTTTCACGACAGGTACTTCTTTGATCCCGCCAATGGCTAGAATACAAGCATCTGGTGGATTGACAATAGCCGTGAAAGATTCGATGCCGAACATACCTAAGTTAGAGATCGTAAAGGTGTTGCCTTCCCAGTCTGCGGGCTGAAGTTTTTTGTCTTTGGCTTTTTGAGCGTACTCGCGCACTTCGGCAGAGATTTGGGTCAGGCCTTTGCCGTCTGCAAAACGCACAACAGGAACAAGTAAGCCGTCTTCAACGGCAACGGCAACACCAATATTGACGTGCTCGTTGCGGCGAATGAAGTCACCCATCCAGGCGCTGTTCACCGCAGGATGCTTGCGCAGGGCCATCGCTACTGATTTGACGACCATATCGTTGAAAGAAACCTTCACGCCATCGAGGCTGTTGAGGCTTTTGCGTGTCGCAATAGCAGCATCCATGTCGATGTCTAGAGTGAGGTAGAAGTGTGGCGCTGTAAATTTGCTTTCTGCCAAACGGCGCGCAATGGTTTTGCGCATTTGCGAGATAGGCTCGTCTGTGAAAGAAACGGTACCACTCGGCGCTGCTGTGTAAGACGGCGCATTGGCAGCAGGCGTATAAGGAACATAATGATCGACGTCGCGCTTCACGATGCGGCCGTTTTCACCGGTTCCGGCAACCGCTTCAATGGCAATACCGCGCTCGGCAGCTAATTTCTTTGCTAATGGGGAGGCAAAAACGCGCTCTGAATTGTTGTTGGCTACAACTGGAGCGGCCACTGGTGCACTTACAGGCGCAGGGCTTGGTGCAGCAGGGCTTGCAGCAACAGGCGCTGGGCTTGGTTCAACGGGTGCAGCTATAGGTGCAGATACAGCAGCTGTTGCGCCAGGAGCGCCGGCAGCAGCATTTGCCAATACACCAGAGATGTCTTCGCCAGCTTCGCCAATGACAGCTAAAATGCTATTGACAGGTGCGGCTTTTCCGGTTTCGACACCAATATGTAATAAAACTCCATCGTAAAAAGACTCAAATTCCATGGTGGCTTTGTCGGTTTCGATCTCGGCAAGGACTTCGCCAGATTTAACTGTATCACCAACGTTTTTGGTCCAGGCGGCAACAACACCTTCTGTCATGGTGTCGCTTAATTTGGGCATGTATACTACTTCAGCCATGTCTTATTATTTGGGTTTTAGTATTCTTTGATATAAGGGTAATCTGCTTGCGTGTAAACGTCTTCGTAGAGTTCGTGCGCTGCTGGGTAAGGAGAGTTTTCAGCGAATGTTACTGATTCTTCGACCTCTTTTTTGACCCATGCATCGATGTCTGCAAGTTCTTTTTCGGACAACCATTTTTGGGCGTTGATCACGCGAAGGCAATGTTCAATTGGATCTTGTTCCATCCATTCAGCTACCTCATCTTTGGTGCGGTATTTTTGTGGGTCAGACATCGAGTGTCCTTTATAGCGATAAGTGCGGATGTCGAGTAGGGTTGGGCCTTCGCCGTTTCTTGCACGCGTGGCAGCTTCTTCGATGGCTTCGTGCACTGACTCAGGACGCATCCCGTTGACAATTTTAGAAGGCATTCCGTAAGAAAGACCAATTTGAGAAAGGTCGGTGACGTTGGTGGTGCGCTCAACGGAGGTTCCCATGGCGTAGTTGTTGTTTTCAATGATGAAAATCACTGGAATTTTCCAGTTCATGGCCATGTTGAAGGTTTCGTGGAGCATTCCTTGACGCACTGCGCCATCGCCCATAGAAACAAATGCTACATTTTTGGTGCCTTTGTACATTTCTGCAAAAGCCACACCAGCACCCATTCCAATTTGAGCACCAACAATACCGTGGCCACCCATAAAGTTTACTTTTTTGTCAAAGAAGTGCATTGAGCCTCCTTTTCCTTTGGAACAACCTGTTGTGCGGCCATAAAGTTCGGCCATGAGTACGCGTGGATCTGTACCGAGTGCTATTGGATGCGCGTGGTCGCGGTAAGCGGTCATGTGTTTATCGTCGGGTTGGCAAGCACTTGCCGTACCTACTACAATTGCTTCTTGTCCGATGTAAAGGTGACAAAAACCACCAAATTTTTGTTGGATATACAGCTGACCAGTTTTGTCTTCAAATTTCCTGATCAAGAGCATGTCTTTGTACCACTTTACGTAGGTTTCTTTCGAAAATTTTGGCTTCTCTGAACTTTTAACGGCTTTTGCGCACATAACTTCTTTTTTTATCGGTCACAAATATACAAATGATTCACAAACAATGTTCAAATTGTCAATTTTACACTAAGTGTTTGCTGATTTAAATTTCACGCTTTAAATAGGGTTTGATTTGCCCTTTTGTCAAGGTAAATTCTATCATGCCTTCAGCCCAATTAGAAATTTCATAGGGGTTGTAGGTGAAGCGAATCCCTTGTGCGGTAAGTTCAAAGTTATCAGGTAAATAGAATTTGCCTCCAAAACTGAAGTCTGTATCTTCAAAAGGGGTCTTGGCCTTTATGCCAACGGTTTTTCTAAAAGCGCTTTCAGCGAGCTTTAATAAATTATCGTCTACACGAAGAAAATCTTTCAAATTCAGTTCTTTGCCAGCGGTTTTGTCAAAATAGTGATACCCCATCCCATACATGCCGTGTGCGCCGCCAGTGCTAGAGGCATTATAATGTTTTAAAGCTGCAAAAGTAGTGTAGTGGTCATCTATTTTGAAGGTGTCAATCAGGTACCAAACGGTAAAGTCATCCGGAAAAGCATCCTTTTTAAAAGCTTGCAGTGAGCGTTTGATCAGTACTTTATTTAGTGGCCCAGTGTAGGGTTTTGAATCCATAGGGTGGTATAAGCTTTTGCGAATAAAGTCGTTGATGGCTTGTTGCCATTTCACTAACTTTCCAGGGCCAGATTCATCGTAGAATTCATATGATACTACAGACCATTGTTTGTCCCATTTCTCGACAACTTTCTTTTTGGAGAGCAAGACGCTATCTGCGCCTTTGATGAGCGCGGCGGTTTTGGTCTGGTTTTGTTCGGTTTGCTTTTCATTGTCCTCTTTTGGTTGCAGCGCTTGTTTTTGAGGTTTGTCTTTCTTGATGGCTTCATTGTTCTGACAACCAACAAGAAGAACGAATAGGATGAAAATAACTTTATACTGCATCTTTTGATTTTTGAGTGGCTTTGTAAATCAAATAAATTCCTGCAAACACAAGCGGAATACTCAGCATTTGCCCGGTATTAAGTGGTAAGGTATAATCTCGGGCGGTTTGGCCTAATTTGAAAAACTCGCAAATGATGCGCGAACCAAAGATGAGGATCAGAAAACTGCCAAAGACGAAACCTGGCTGTTGCCACTTTTTGAGTTTCCAATAGAGGTAAAGCAAGAGCCAAAAGGAAATGAAATAGCAAATTGCTTCGTAAAGTTGTGCGGGATGTCGTGGCGTGGGGTCGTAGTTGCTAATGGCTTCGTTATAGAAATATTGGAATTCAAAGGCCCAAGGAACGTCTGTAACGTAACCCACCATTTCGTGGTTGACTAAATTACCCAAGCGGATAAAAGTGGCCGCAATGGCAATTGGAGCTGCAATGCGGTCGAGGATCCAAATGTAAGGACGCATGGATACTTTTTTGGTGAAAATATACAGCCCGATAAGTATCGCGACGGCAGCACCGTGGCTGGCCAAACCGCCTTCCCAAATTTTGATGATATCTCCTGGATGTGAAAAATAGCCGCGTTCAACGATTTGTCCATGTTCGATTTTGTCCCAGTAAGGACCGTAAAAAAACACGTGCCCGAGGCGAGCGCCTACAATTGTAGCGAGTACCATGTAGGTAACGAGTGTGTCTAGCACTTTGTCTTCAACTTGCTCTGCTTTGAACATTTTTCGGATCACAAAATAACCCATGACGATACCCGATACAAAGAGGAGGCCGTACAAATTAGGCGTGCGCCAGCCATCGATAAGTTGAGAATCTACAGCCCAATGGATAGAGAGTATCATGCATTTTGGTTTTGGAGCGCTTGGTCAACGAGCGCTTGGGGTTTTTCTTGGTGACTTTTAAAAGGTAGTGCGGTTGAACGTCCTTTTTTAAAGATCAGGTTGCTTTTATTTAGACCCTTGCGCAGTTCTTTTTGTTGTTCGAGTGGAAGGTGAATGATGTCAATACAAGCCTCGCTACAGCAATTTTCCATCTTTTCTTTACAGGCTTCACACTGAATAAACAACAAATGACAAGCCTCATTGAGGCAATTGGTGTGCGTGTCTGCTGGGCTGCCACACTGATGGCAAACGGCAATGATATCTGCGGTAATGCGTTCGCCGCGGCGTTCGTCAAAAACAAAGTTTTTACCAATGAACTTATTTTCGATACCCTTTTCTTTGCAGTCGTTGGCGTATTTAATGATGCCGCCTTCTAATTGGTGCACATTGGCAAAACCGCGGTGCTTGAACCATGCCGATGCTTTTTCGCAGCGCACACCTCCAGTACAGTACATGACGATATTTTTGTCTTCATTGCCCTTCAAAACGGTTTCTTCAATAAAAGGCAAAGATTCTCTGAATGTGTCTACATCGGGCAACACCGCTCCTTTGAAATGACCAACTTCCCATTCGTAATGGTTGCGAAAGTCGATGAGTAAGGTGTTGGGGTCGTCGGTGAGTTTATTGAAAGCCTCTGCGTCTAAATGAAAGCCTTTGTTGGTGACGTCAAAGGTGGTGTCGTTGAGGCCATCGGCCAAAATTTTGGACCTCACCTTGACCTTGAGTTTCAAAAATGGGAATTCAGCCTCTGCGTCGTCTACGGCAAAATTCAGGCGGATGCCGTTTAAAAAATCTATTTGATAGAGTTCTTCGCGAAAACGTCCAAGATGGGCTGTGGGTACAGCAATTTGCGCATTGATGCCTTCTTTGGCAACGTAGGTTCTGCCTACGATATCCATCGCAGACCACTCCAAATAAAGTTGATTGCGAAAGGCTTGCGGATCTTGAATATGCGCGTATTGATAAAACGAGATCGTGATATATTCGTGCCCTATGGCAAGCAATTGTTTTTCTAAAGAGGCTCTGTCAAGGGTGTTCCAGAGTTGCATTTTTTCATTCATTAGACAGCTACATTGTGTTCGCGCAAGGCGTCGTTGAGGGAAGTTTTTAAATCGGTAGATGCTTTGCGCTTGCCAATAATGAGGGCGCAAGGTACTTGGAAATCCCCGGCAGGGAATGTTTTAGTATAAGATCCAGGAATCACGACGGATCTTTCTGGAACATAGCCATTGAGCTCAATGGGGCTTTCAACCGTGACGTCAATGATTTTTGTAGACTTTGTAAGTACCACATTGGCGCCAAGCACGGCTTCTTTGCCAACGCGCACGCCTTCGACAACGATGCATCTTGAGCCAATAAATGCGCCATCTTCAATAATGACAGGAGCTGCTTGCAACGGCTCGAGTACGCCTCCAATACCAACGCCGCCGCTGAGGTGAACGTCTTTGCCAATTTGGGCGCAGCTTCCTACAGTTGCCCAGGTGTCTACCATGGTGCCGGAATCTACGAAAGCGCCAATATTTGTGTACGAGGGCATGAGAATGACACCAGGTGCTACATACGCGCCATAGCGAGCAATGGCATGAGGTACCACGCGCACGCCGAGTGCTTTGTAATTGCGTTTGAGCGCCATTTTGTCGTGGAATTCAAACGGACCTACTTCAATGGTTTCCATTTGACGGATCGGAAAATACAAAACCACCGCTTTTTTCACCCATTCGTTGACTTGCCAAGTGCCGTCGTCTAGTGGTTCTGCAACGCGTAAATGGCCTTTATCGAGCTCTTCGATGACTTGCTCAATAGCTTGAATGGTGGTTTGTTCTGAAAGGAGGGCGCGGTTGTCCCAGGCGGCTTCAATTGCTTGTCTCATGCGCTTGTTGTTGTGGGGTACGGATTAATAAAATGAGTCCTAATGCGAAAAATACGACCAAAGCTAGTATGGACGTACGGATGTCGAGTAAACCTTCGATGAGGCCAAAAGTAAGTGTTCCGACTGCCAAACCGATTTTTTCAGCGAGGTCGTAGAAGCTAAAGTAGGAGGTGAGGTCTTTGGTTTCGGGCAATAGTTTGGAATAGGTAGAGCGCGAAAGCGATTGGATGCCGCCCATCACGAGGCCTACAAAAGCAGCTGCGATATAAAACTGCCATGGGTGCCATACAAATTGATACACGTACAAGCACAAGAAAATCCAGATGACAATAGCGATGCCGAGTGCTTTGAAATTGCCGGTAACGAGTGAAACCTTTGACATGAGGTAGGCACCCAAAATGCCAATGAATTGAATGATCAAAATCGAAACAATGAGGTCGGTTTGTTTGATGCCGATTACTTCTTTGTTGGCAAAAGCTACGGCCATCACCATTATAGTTTGCACCGCCATATTGAACATAAAGAAGGCACTTAAATAGCCTTTAAGGGTTTTGTTCAGACGGATTTGTTTCCAAACATTAAACACTTCTTTATAGCCACTGCTGATGAGGTTCTTCTTATTGGTTTGCGTTGCGGTGGTTTTTGGTAGTCTGGAGAAGGAGAAAGTAGCAAAACTGATCCACCAAAGGCTCACTAGTGGAAAGGCCCATTTGATAGAGATCACTTTCGTGAAAACAGTTAAAATAAGTACGATGATCAGTAGGGTAGAGCTGCCGAGATAGCCCATTGAGAAGCCGCGAGCAGAAACTTTGTCGTGGTCTTTGGGTTCGGCAATATCGGGTAAATAGGCGTTGTAGTACACCAAGCTGCCCCAAAAACCAATAGAGCCAAAGAAGAGTGGCACAATGCTCCAGCCAATTACAAATGGGGTATATGCTATTTGTTGATCGGCATGAAAAAAATACAAAAGTGCACTTGAAAAAGCACCTAGGTAGCAGAAAAACTGCATGAAAAGTTTGCGTTTACCTCCCGCATCGGCGATCCCAGATAGCAGCGGTGAAATGAGCGCCACCACGATATAAGAAAGGCAGATGACATAAGCGTAGAATTCGGTATTGTGGAATTCACGACCTAGGAAAGAAACGGTGTCGTAGATGGTGTGGCCAGCTGCATTTTTTTGGCTGGTTTGCGTTTCGAAAAGAATCGGAAAAATAGCCGAACTAATGATGAGTGGATAAACCGAGTTTGCCC
>CANHBA010000098.1 GCA_947458985.1 Flavobacteriales bacterium | reverse complement strand
TGGACTGCAATTACCTATAATTTAGATTTTTCAAAGTAGGTTTGTGTGATTTTTTAAACGACTGAAGCCACTGTAAAAGGTGGCTTTTTTTTATCTTTCAAGAAAAAAAACTTGAAAAGAAGAGATTTTATCCAGAAAACGAGTGTGGTAGGTGCAGGTGCTTTATTGCTTCCGCAACAAGTACTCTCCTTTGATTCGGGCACAAAAAGTCGCGTTCGCTTGGGCTTTATTGCCACCGGTTTTAGAGGACAAACCCACATTGAGGAAATGCTCAAGCGTTCCGATGTAGACATCATAGCGCTTGCCGATCCAGACCCGCGCATGATCAAGGATGCGTTGGCTTTAATTGAAAAAGCCGGCCGCCCTGTACCTGCAGTGTATCAGAATGGCCCGGATGATTACCTCAATTTACTAGCCAGAGCAGACATAGATGCCGTATTTGTGAGTTCTCCATGGGAGTGGCATTTGCCGCATGGTATTGCAGCCATGAAAGCGGGTAAAATTGTCGGGATGGAAGTTGGCGGTGCGCTGAAACTCGAAGATTGCTGGGCTTATGTCAAAACCTCTGAGCAAACCAAAGTGCCCATTATGCCTTTGGAAAACGTATGTTACCGCCGCGATGTCATGGCCATTTTAAACATGGTGCGCCAAGGCATGTTCGGCGAAATTGTACATGCGCAAGGTGGCTACGAGCACGACCTCCGCGGGGTGTTGTTCAACGACGGTAAAAGCGCCTACAATTCTGGTGTTGAATTCGGCGACAAAGGCTACAGCGAAGCCGCTTGGCGCACCAACCATTACCTCAACCGCAATGGCGAGCTTTATCCAACGCATGGCTTGGGCCCTGTTGCTACCATGCTCGACCTCAACCGTGGCAATCGCTTGGTGCGCCTGAGCACTTTCTCTAGTAAAGCCAGGGGTTTGCACAATTATATCGTCGAACATCCAAAAGGAGGCGAGGCGCATCCCAATTCTAAAATTGAATTCAAACAAGGTGACGTCGTGACCACCCATTTGCAATGTGCGAATGGCGAAACCATTATACTTACTCACGATACCAGTCTGCAGCGCCCTTACAACCTGGGCTTTCGGGTTCAGGGCACAAAAGGCATTTGGCAAGACTTTGGTTGGGGCGACCCCGAACAAGGTCACATCTACTTTGAAGGTGCCATGAAGCATTCGCACCGCTGGGACAACAGTCAAAAATGGCTGGAGCAATATGATCATCCGCTCTGGAAGCAAAACGCAGCAGCTGCTGAAAGTTCGGGCCATGGGGGTATGGATTACTTCGTAGACAACGCATTTATAGAATGCATCAAACAAAACAAGCCGTTTCCTTTAGATGTCTATGACCTAGCTGCTTGGTATGCCGTTACGCCGCTCAGTGAAAAGTCTGTTGCCCAAAATGGCGCTCCTCAAGATATTCCAGACTTTACAAAAGGGGCTTGGAAAACCCGTAAACCTATTTTTGCTTTCGATGCCAACTACTGATACAGCGTTGGTTATCCTAGCGGGTGGTTTAGGTTCTCGTTTCGGAGGAGCCAAACAAATTGAACCATTTGGGCAAGAAGGTCGCTTTCTGTTTGAATACGCCTGTTATGATGCCATGCAAGCGGGTTTTCAGAAGGTTTTTGTCATTATTCGGCCGGGCATGCAAGCCATTGTTGCCGAGCAATTGAATAAATGGATACAACCCGCGCGCTATGAGCTTATTGTTCAAGAACAAAGTCGTCCTAAACCTTGGGGCACTGCACATGCGCTGCATTTTTTATTTGACAAATGGGCTGGTTCTTTTTTGGTACTCAATGCCGATGACTACTATGGTCAAAGCATTTGTCAAACAGCCAAGTCGTTAGTTCAAAATGGTGTTGAAGCTGCAGCTTTGGCTTTTGAATTAGGTCCGACGCTAAGCCCTAACGGGCCTGTTGCCAGAGGTTTGTGTCAAACGGAACACGGTTATTTAACAGACATTGAAGAGGTCCTGAAGATAGAAGAAGTAAATGGTCAAATTACCGATGAACAAGGGCGTGCACACAGTCCAAACACACTCATATCCATGAATGCTTGGTTGTTGTCAAGTACGTTTTTAGCGCTGTTAAAGACCAAGGTGCAAGGTTTTTTAGCCCTGCATGCAAGCAATGAAACGATTGAAATCTACCTTCCAAAAGTCATTCATGAGTTTATCGAAACAGGAGCGTTAAAGGTTCAAGTTCAAGAAATGCCGGCCGCTTGGTTTGGCATTACATACGCTGCAGACCTTGCAGCTGCAAAAAGTCAGATCCTTGCACTTGAAGGCAAGCAGTATCCACGTGTTTTTCCTGAATGGATTTAAAAGCTTTACTCTTTGAAGAATGGGGTTTGCAACCTACGCAAATCAGCCCAATTGAAGAGGGTCTGATCAATCATACCTGGTTGGTCCGGACCACGACTTCCAATTTCATCCTTCAACAAATCAATGCGCATGTTTTTAATGAACCCGGGCTCTTACAACAACAATTACAAGGGCTTTCAAAAGCGGTCATTTTACCCAAATTGATACCGCTGCAATTTCTACCTTCAAAGTCTGAAACTACTTGTGTTGAGTTTGACAATCAATTTTATAGATTAGCTGCTGCCATAACACCAAGTAAGACGCTTGCTACCGTCACCATCGAAAATTCCAAATTGGCTGCTGCTGCACTTCTTGAATTTCACGCTGCTCTCGGACAAATTGATGCGCAACATTGGAAAGCGCCTATTTCGGGTTTTTTAGACGTTGGCCAGCGGCTGAAAGTTTATCAAGATACGATAAGGAATATAGATTCAGACCGGAAATTCAAAGCATCTAGCGCAATCAAACTTCTCGATGAGAATTGGACCTTTCTGACTGACTGGCAAGATTTTTTGGAACAAGCTCCACAAGCCTTGATCCATGCCGATCCAAAGTTAGGCAACTATCTCTTTGATGTAAATGGACAAAAGGTACGCGCCCTCATCGACTGGGATACCATTCAGCTCGGTAGTCCGTTTTACGATTACGGCGACATGATCAGGTCGTTTTGCAGCAGGGGAGAAGACGCAGACCCTGAACAACCCTTATTTAGGGAGGAGATTTTTGAAGTTTTACTGGAAACCTTCCAGTTAGAGGAAGTAAAAATTTTTACGGCAGCTTGTGGGGTTATTCTTGTTCAGGCCTTGCGTTTTTTGACCGATTATTTACAACACGATATCTATTACAAGGTTAAAGACGAGCAACACAACTTAAGAAGAGCCCTCAATCAGTTGCGCTTGGCAGAAGAACTCAAAGCATATTGGTTTACCACTCGTAGGCCAACTCGCTGAGCCATTTGTTTTGGCAGCGAAGGGTTTGCTCGATGAGGTCGCGGACACAAGTTTTGCCGCCTAGAAACGGACTTTGGTAGTGCACGTTTGCTTTGACATCGCTCACGGCATCTTGTGGGCAAGCAGAAAGCCCAGCCACACGCAACACCGGAATATCCGGGATGTCATCGCCCATGTAGGCAATTTCGGTATCGCTTAAATTGTATTCTTTTTTGATTTGTTCGTAGCGCTCGAGTTTGTTGTGCGAGCCTAAATAGACGTCATGGACGCCTAGTCCCATGAGGCGTTTTTTGACCTCAGGGGAAGAACCGCCTGTAATACAGAAGATTTTGTAGCCCATCTTGACGGCATACTGAACCGCATAGCCATCTTTGGAATTGACGGCTCTGACAATTTCATCGTTGATGAGGTAGACTTTGCCGTCGGTGAAAACGCCGTCGACATCAAAGATGAAAGTACTGATGTGATTGAGTCGTTGTTTGTAGCTAAGCATTTTTAAAGAGGTCTTGGATTCTTTGGGTAAGACATTCGTACACTACTAATTGTTCGGGGTCGAGTTGAGATCGGTGTCGGTCTAGTGTGTTTTGATCGTGGCGCAAAGCTGGGCCTGTTTGGGCGTTTTCTGGGCCCAAAAGGATGGCTTTGGCGATGGTTTCGTTGAGCAAAGGATACAAGGGCGTCATGTCGAGGTTGGCATGGCTCAGAATTTTGCTGGCTTCCAAGAGCATGAGGTTGCCAAAATTATTGACGAAAACGCCGGCAAGGTGATACTGTGCGCGCTGTGCAGAACCACATTGTTGGTATTGTGCGCCGAGTTGTTGTAAAAAACTGGTAATGCGTTACAAAACGAGGTCGTTTTTGCCTTCAATCATGAAAGGGATGTCCGAAGCCAAGAGGTCGCGTCCTTTGGAAATAGATTGATACGGATAACAAACGCCTAATTGCGCATGGTTGAATAGTTTGATGCTCGGGCTACCAGCGGTATAGGCTGCAACCTGTTGGGGTGCCAGTTGACCTATAATTTCGGGAAGTGCGTCATCGGAAACACAAATGAGGAGCAGTTCAGGGCGGAGTTCTTCGAGCTTCGCAAATGCAGCACATTTGTATTTGTTGGCCAACGCTTGTGCTTTGTCAAAAGAACGGGCGTAAATGCCTGCAACGGGCACTTGTGCATCAGTTGCTAAGCGCAGTAAGGTTTGTGCTACCTTTCCAGATCCGACAATTCCAATTTGTGTGAGGTGCATTTACTGACCGTGACACTGTTTGAATTTCTTGCCGCTTCCGCACGGACAAGGATCGTTGCGGTTGATTTTTTGCTCCACAACCACTGGTTGTTTTTTCTCTACTTCGGGTGCATTTGGGGCAGAATTGGCAATAGCCTCTTGGTTGCTCGTTTGCGCTTTGTCGTAGTTGTTCTGGTGGTCTTCTTGGTTGGTACTCTGGATTTGTTGTTCTAGAGGTACGTCCATGCGCATGAGTAAGTCTAGTGCTTCTTCATTGAGGCGCATGAGCATGTTGCGGAAGAGTTCGTAGGATTCGAGTTTGTAAATAACCAATGGATCTTTTTGCTCGTATTGGGCGTTGCGCACTGCCGTGCGGAGGTCGTCCATTTCGCGCAGATGTTCTTTCCATTCGTCGTCGATTTTGCTGAGTAGCACGTTGCGCTCGAAGTATTTGCTGATAGCACGTCCTTCAGATTGATAGGCTTCTTCGAGGTTGACGATGAGTTGCATCTGACGGCGGCCGTCGGGGAGTGGGAACACGATGTTTTTGTATTGCTGAGACATGGTCTGAAAAACATGCTTCACTTGCGGATAAGCCATGCGTGCGATTTTGTCGCATTTGCGGTCGTAGGTTTCGCGGAGTGTTGCGTAGACGCGCTCTGTGAGTTCGGCTGCGTTGAGTTGTTTGAAGGTGGCTTCATCTACGGGTGTTTCGATGCCGATGAGGCGCAAGAGCTCCATTTCAAATTCTTGATACGGGACTTTGGCATACGTGGCAACAGTGTTTTCGCAGAGGTCGTAGAACATGTTGTCGATGTCCATGTCGAGGCGGTCGCCGTAGAGGGCGTTGCGGCGCTTGCGGTAAATGGCCTTGCGCTGTGCGCTCATGACGTCGTCGTATTCGAGGAGGTTTTTACGCATCCCGAAGTTGTTTTCTTCGACTTTTTTCTGGGCGCGCTCTATCGATTTAGAAACCATTCCTGCGGTAATGACTTCTCCTTCTTTGAGGCCCATACGGTCCATGATGGAGGCAATGCGTTCTGAGCCAAATTTGCGCATGAGGTCGTCTTCTAGCGACACAAAGAAGCGAGATGAGCCTGGGTCGCCTTGGCGTCCGGCACGTCCGCGCAACTGGCGGTCTACACGGCGGGAGTCGTGGCGTTCGGTACCGATAATGGCCAAACCGCCAGCTTCTTTAACGCCTTCGCCGAGTTTGATGTCGGTTCCACGACCTGCCATGTTGGTGGCAATGGTTACGGTGCCGGCTTTACCTGCGTTGGCAACAATTTCGGCTTCTTTTTGGTGGTACTTGGCGTTGAGTACTTGGTGCTGAATTTTTTTCATTTGCAGCATCCGCGACAACAACTCTGATATCTCAACAGTTGTGGTACCCACGAGCACTGGGCGGCCTTTTGAAACGAGGTCTTCGATTTCTAAAATAATGGCGTTGTACTTCTCGCGGGCTGTTTTGTATACGAAGTCGTCTTGGTCTTTGCGGGTAATCGCTCTGTTGGTAGGCACCACCACTACGTCTAGTTTGTAGATATCCCAAAACTCGCGTGCTTCGGTTTCTGCTGTTCCGGTCATGCCCGCAAGTTTGTGGTACATGCGGAAGTAATTTTGTAAGGTAATAGAAGCGTAGGTTTGGGTGGCGGCTTCTACGGTGACGTTCTCCTTGGCTTCAATGGCTTGGTGCAAACCATCTGAATAGCGGCGACCTTCCATAATACGTCCTGTGGATTCGTCTACGATTTTGACTTTGCCGTCCATGATTACGTATTCCACTTCTTTTTCGAAAAGGGTGTAGGCTCGCAAAAGCTGGCTTACGGAGTGAATGCGTTCAGATTTGATGGAGTATTCTCTGATCAAAACATCTTTGCGCTCAATGTAGGCTTCTTTTTCGAGGGCTTCTTTTTGTAATTTGGCGATTTCTGCGCCGATGTCGGGCATCACGAAGAAGTCGCGGTCGTCTTTACCCGAAACGAGGTCAATACCTTTGTCGGTGAGTTCGATGGAGTTGTTTTTTTCGTCGATTACAAAGAATAAGTCGACGTCGATTTTCTTCATGTTTTTGCCTTGTTCGGCCATGTAGAAATTCTCGGTTTTCTGTAAATGCACTTTCATGCCGGGTTCTGATAAGAACTTGATGAGTGCTCTGTTCTTAGGCAAACCGCGGTGGGCGCGTAAAAGGGCAATTCCGCCTTCATCGAGGAGGCGTTTTTGTTCGTTTTTGTCTGGGTTGGGTTCGTTGATGACCGTCAACATTTTTTTGGCGTCGTTCAGGCATTGCTGTACAAAAGCTCTTTGGGCTTCTACTACGCGTTCGATGCGCGGTTTGAGTTCGTGGAACTCGTGCTCATCGCCTTTTGGCGTAGGGCCAGCAATGATGAGTGGCGTACGAGCGTCGTCAATTAAAACGGAATCGACCTCATCGACAATTGCGAAATGGTGCTTGCGCTGAACGATGTCGTCGACGTGGCCCGCCATGTTGTCGCGGAGGTAGTCAAAGCCAAATTCGTTGTTGGTTCCGAAGGTGATGTCGGCCAAGTAAGCCTGGCGACGGCGCTGAGAATTGGGTTGGTGTTTGTCGATGCAATCGACGCGCAAACCGTGGAATTCGTACAACGGACCCATCCATTCGGCATCGCGTTTGGCGAGGTAGTCGTTGACGGTGACGACGTGAACGCCTTTGCCTGAAAGGGCATTGAGGTAAACGGGTAGGGTAGCCACCAACGTTTTACCTTCACCGGTTTGCATTTCGGCGATATTACCTCGGTGCAAAACAGCGCCTCCCATGAGCTGAACGTCGTAGTGAACCATAGCCCACTGAATTTTGTTGCCGGCGGCAGTCCATTCGTTGTGCCAGATGGCTCGGTCACCGTCTAGGCTGATGCCATCGCGAGCAGCAGCAAGTTGGCGATCAAAATCGGTAGCGCTGACGCTGAGTTGTCCGTTTTCGGCCCAACGGCGTGCAGTTTCTTTTACTACGGCAAAGGCTTCGGGTAAAATAACGAGGAGTTCTTCTTCGATGCGCTCATCGATAGACTTCGTCATTTGGTCGATTTCGTCGTAGAGTTTTTCTTTTTCTTCAAAAGGGGTTTGAAGATCGGCAGCTTTCGCTTCTAGCCCAGCGAGGGTTTCTTCTAGGGGCGCAATACTGAGGCGAATTTGCTCTTGAAAACCGCGTGTTTTTTCGCGGAGTTGGTCGTCTGAAATGTTTTGTACGCTTTCCCAAGCGGTTTTGGCTTTTTCTACGAAAGGCCAGTATTCTTTGCGGTCTTTTGCGGTCTTGTCTC
>CANHBA010000097.1 GCA_947458985.1 Flavobacteriales bacterium | reverse complement strand
CTATATAATTTACTTTTGGACTAAACACATCACTTTCCAATTTTAATTCAATTATCTCCTCGCGCCTAAACTTATGGGCGCCTTTATCATGGATGATTGTAATTAACTCCCCATCATCTTCAGTGAAAATGCGTTCTACATTTGGTATTTTACTTTTAAATGGCCACATTATTTATAATGGGATTAAAATAGATTATTTTAGTTATCGCTAATTGATAAAAAAAGGTGGCAACCCTCCTTCAAGAAATTACCACCCTAAACATAATAAATTATAGTTTATTAAAAAAACCTACCCCACCACCAGCGTTCTCAATCGAACCACTTCATATTGCAACTCTGTGAGGTGTACAATAGCCTGAACAATAGTGGCGTGGTCGAAGGTGCGGGCTACCCAATGGATATTGCGCAGGTCATGGTACGGTTGATATTCTTTTTGTTGCCAGTTGCGCTGGATTTGTTGGAGTGTGTTGAGCATTTGGGCGCGTTGAGTGTTGTCTAAACTGGAGTTTAGCGTAATGTATTGCTGAAGCTTCGTTTGATGTTGCATCCAAGCATTCCAAATATGAAGACCCGCACTTGCATAACTTAATTTAGTGATGTCTGACCCGATCATTCGATGCATTGGGATATCAAAATTCGTTTTATTGTCTAGCGCAGCTAAATTGAGGCGAATGATGCCGAGCTGACCATCTTTGGGTGGTTTATTCCAAAGGACGGCTAAGTGGTCGGCATTGCGCTCATCGCCAATTCCTTCATTGACTTCATCGATTAAGGCTAACTTGACCTCATCAATTTTAGCCAGTAGCTCCATGGTTTCTTTATCCACTTGTGCTGAAAAGGATTTGTTAGAAGGCGTAATGAAGCTGCTGCCAATCTCGATTTCTTGGGCAATTTGCTCTTGAAGATCGAACTGACGGCTCATTTCTGCTTCCAAGATTTGAATGGGAAGTCTATTTGCCTGGAAAAATAACAAAAAGGCAATGAATCCACTGGCATTGACCAGATGACGGTGCTTAACGAGCTGAAATATGGGTTTACCTTCCTTTTTGACGAGTTCATAGATCACGACTAACATGGCAATAAACAAGGTAGTTGCAAGGAATATGACGGTTCCTGGATAATGCATGATCACAAATAAACTTGTCCAGCTTAAGAAGATAAAAAGTAGAAAACTGAAACGCGCAAGGCCATCTTTTTTATTGCGCATAACAGCACTTAATAAAAAATAAACCGGAAGCATGAAAACCAAGGAGAGTATGAGTAATTGATCTGCGCCTGGCCAATGCATCATTTTATAGAACAAACCCTGCGATAGGGCTAAAACTGCTATGAAATAAACAGAAGCCAACAGTTTAGAAGCGCCTGACTTCCATTCGCCAATAAAATCAAGAATATAAAAGATAGGGAAACCAAACGCAAAGGTTAGAATCAGTAATTCTGAGGTTCCTGGGAAATCTAAGGACTTGAAGATCAAGGTTAGAAATAACAACGATACGGAGACAAGGGCAAAAAACTTTTTCATAGGAGAGTGTTTGAGATTTACCCTTGAAAAGCGAAGGAGCCAGATTGGTTACAGTTGTAACAAAATCTAGGTTCTGGATTAAGTAGATTGAATTCTAAATTGAAAGGATGAAAAACATTATGCTCAAACACGCTCTTCTTGGAGTGGGTATTTGCCTCTTTAAGTTCCAAAGCTTTGGTCAAGCCACACAATCAACCACAACACCCTCCAAAGAAGCCGAGGCTGATAGCACTTTAGCTAGTATCGAACTTTTTACAGACGAATATGCGAAAATCATGGAGACCTGGAGCCCAGAAAAGAAAAAGCGCTTCGCGGAAACTTTTGTATACACACGTGGCCAAATTAAAATACCGGAAAAGCCCATTGTGTGGAGCAATGAGGAGGAGTGAGGTGAATTCGCAATTCCAATTCACAAAATGCAACAGTAGAACCAAACTACTATTGATTCAGAGACATAGACATTTGATGTGTGAAAAAAGGATTGCCAAGATATGCGATATCATAAGACTTAGGAGAAACGATTTGACGAACTTTTGTAACTCCATTGACTGTACTAGTTACTGTTGACACCCCACCACCCTCTTGTGTTCCTATACCCATTTGGAAGTTAGCTGGTAATCTTTGGTCGCGAAAACTTCCGTTAAATTCAACATTGTACCACGAACTAGTAGCTTTTACAAAGCATTCAGATAGGCTCTCTTCTTCAAACCAATTATTCAAGAAGGATTCAACACCATTTACCTCATTGATTGCAAAATAGGCACCCGCACCGGCCAAAATAAAAGGTAGCCCAGAGCCTAAAATTCGTCTTTTTGCTTCTTCGATACCAATATCGTTCATATCGCTTGCAGACGAACCAGCCCCACCGCATACTGATGAATAGATGACTAATGCTTTTCGTTTCAGTTTGAGTTCACTGGCAATTCTTTTGCCCGAGATGAAGTCATCAATGACCAAACCTCCATAATTACCATCTATACCCATTTCAGTTCCATGACCATCATAAACAATGATGCTTGCTTCTGATGCAGCACGTTTAATCGCTTCCCATTGATTGTTTGGGTCAAAAAACTTTACAACTGTGTATCCATTACGTTGAAGAACTGAAACGGTATTATTCATCGAGGCATAGTCTGGCTCCGTGTCTGATCCGATGATACAAATGGCAATTTTAGGACCATCAAGGGTTTTATTTTTAGTCAGCGAAAGTGAGAGGACTGCAACAAATGCTATAGTGAGAAATTTAATCATGTTGTTTAATTAAAACCTGTTAATTCCCTTGCTAAATTAAATACCAACTTTAACTGTCTTAGAAAAGACTCGAGTATAGGGAACCCATGAATTATTATGGATTGTAATTTTACCTGAAACATTAACCTTTCCACTTTTTGGTGCCTTATAAGCGATTTTTGCTACACCATCTTTAATCTCTAAAATTCGGCCATTATTAGCTTCAACCTTTATTGGGTTTCGAGCGTCATCTGAACTAACAATCATGACCTGGGCAATGATTTCTTTACCAGGTGTAATGTCTTCTTGATTAATTACAACCACCTCTTTTATTCTTGAAAATACAAATTCAGATGTTTGATTTTTATACTGGTTTTTGAACGCCATCAATGCTTCATGATGAACTTCGGCAACTAAGAATTCTATAAGGCTCAGAACAGAAATTCCTTCTGACACGGTTGTCGCTGAAGTTAAATTCTTCATTTGATTCATGATGTCGATTTCATCTAGACGAGACAAGAGAGAAGTTTTGATTTCAGCTGATTTTATGTCCTTGACAAACGCAGTTCTCAAGTGTGTGCTTAACGCACTTACACAAGTCTCCAAATCTTGGATTGGAAGGCTATACCATTGATCATTTAATGGAATTTTTGTCAAATCTAATTTTAGAAAAAATTGAGATTTTATATCTTCTATTACTGCGTTTTTATCACCTGGGGTTAATGAAGCCCCTGTTCTTTTGATCAATGACTTTTTTTCTATGTATATCAGTTTATGGACTTCATCGACTTTCATTTGAAGAGCAGCCAATGATTGGGTAATTCCCTGTAGTTCCTTATAATTAAAGGACCCCTCTTCTTCACTGGAAATATAAAAAGATTCTATCCACCCGTTGTATTCAGCTTCATTTTTCTCTCTGATTTGAGCGCTTGATTTAGAAAATGTATTGCCAAATAAATTTGAATTTGATTGCACATCGGAATTACTAGCGCACGAGCCGAGGAAAATAGCGCTTATGTAAATAAAGATATATGATTTCATATTGATCTGATTTAATGAGACAAGGTTATTTTATTCAAATATAACAAGTTGCGTTTTCCTTCCAAGTTACAAAAAAACATAAATGAAAAAGTAACTAGAATGATGGACAAACATTGACCAACAAAAAAACCCCGAAGAAACTTCGGGGCTTTTGCAGTGGTACCTCCAGGAATCGAACCAGGGACACAAGGATTTTCAGTCCTTTGCTCTACCAACTGAGCTAAGGTACCAGCCGTTGGTGGATGCAAATTTAACACATTTTTGCTGTTTTACACAAGCTAAAAACCAAAAAAGTTCAAAAAAGGTGCTTATTTTTGAACATGAGTGCTGAAAATCAAGTTTATCTGCTAGACGCCGGGAATACCCAATTGAAATTAGCACTTGCGCAAGAAGGTGTCATTCAGTGGGTTGAGCGATTTCCTTTCACATCATTCGATCTTTCAAGCCTAGCGCGTAACATCCCCTTAGCCTGTTCGTCAGTCATTGAGTTGCATTTGCTACAACAAGTGCGCAGCTATTTTGATACTGTTTTTGAAATGACGCCTTTGATTCAACTTCCTTTTGATATGGCCTATCAAAGCCCTCAAACGCTTGGGATGGATCGCCTGTGTAATGCAGCGGCTTTAGCGAGTAATAACGTAGGGCTGCCAAGGCTTGCGATTGATTTAGGTACGTGTATCAAATTTGATTTTCTCGACGCGAACAACAGTTATCTCGGTGGTTCAATTAGTCCAGGACTGCAAATGCGCAGTAAGGCAATGGCTCACTTTACAGCCAAATTATCGGAAGTACAAGCCCTGCCTACGCAACAACTCATCGGTACAACCAGCCAAGAATGTCTTGAAATTGGCAGCTATTTAGGTTGGCAAAAAGAGATTGAAGGGCTGCTTGCCGCTTATCGAGCGGAGTATCCAGAGTTGGTTGTATTTCTTACCGGTGGCGATGCGCAGCATTTTGATTTGGGCCAAAAAAATGGCATCTTTGTACACGAAAATTTAACCCTTGAAGGAATCTTCGCACTTTATCACGCCAATGCATAAACTTTTCGCACTTCTTTTAGCCTCTTGCTCCTATTTTACAATATTGGCACAATCCATTACAGCCGAACCCGCCAGCTTTTATGGGCTCGGCGAAATGAGTTCAAAAGGACACGGTATTTTCGATGGGCTTGGTAAAAATTCCATTAATGTGTTTGATTCAACGGTGCTCAATCATTACAACCCCGCAACCTACAACCGCCTGAGCAAAGGCGCTACGCTCTACACCGTGAGTATTCACTCCAGACAATCATGGTACAGCAATGCGACCACCCAACAATTTGCTGCAACGCCAATGGTAGAGCAATTTACTTTAGGTTTTAAAATCAGCAAACAAATGGGCTTGTCTTTTGGTTTGCGCCCTTTTAGTGCACGCGGTTACGAGATCAGCCAAACACAATTCACCGGCCAAGACTCCATCCGTTACAACTACACAGGAAACGGCGCTATCCAAGACCTCTACCTTGGCTATTCATTCGGCATCATCGAAAAACCAAAAACCAAATTTGCAATTGGAGCCAACGCTTCCTATCTTTTCGGAACGCTTGTCAATGAGCGCAGTTCGGTTTTGCTCACCGGAGCTACCTCAGCCGGAGGCATTGAGCGCAACTCCTTAATCATGCGCGCTTTTCATACAGAAATTGGCACTTACTTTACACAACAGCTCGGTAAAAACCATGCATTTAGCCTCAGTGCGGTGTATCAGCCCGAACTCCGACTCGGCGGCACGTATCAACGAGAACTCTACAGCTCCGCTACTATTGGTGTGCCCAACAGCTACGACACCGTTCTTTTTAGCAGCCAAGCTTTTTCAGCACAACTTGCCCAAAGCACTCAATTTGGCTTTTCTTACGCTTGGAAATTGCCGAAATATAAAAGACAAACCCGCGAACTGCATCCGCAACTACAGCTCTTTGCAAGCTACAGCCTATTTGGCTCACTGAGTCAAAATCAAAATATACTTACTGGCTTTGATCAAAAAGACTACAACCGCATGAGTTTTGGACTTCAGTATCAACCAGAATTCAAGGTGATCGAAAACATCGCTACACTCAAACCGCTCGAAAAACTCACGTATCGCGTGGGGTATTACCAGCAAACACTCCCCTACACCAACAGCGGCATCCAATACGAAGAGCAAGGCCTTACCATTGGCTTTGGGCTTCCTTTATTGGCTCAGGTTTCTCTTTCTTCCTTAAATGTTGGGCTCACCTTTGGGCAGCGCAGTATTCCAAACGGCATCTGGAAAGAACAATTCATTGGCGCACGCGTCAGCATCATTCTAGCGCCTTCTAATTTCGAGAAATGGTTCCGCAAGCGTCAGCTCGACTAATGTCTATCGCCAAACGCCTTTTATTTCTCCTTTTCATCTTGCTGTTTTTGGCAGCCTGCGAAAACGACGTTGCTGTGGTGCAGCGCATCAGTTTTGAAGCCGACGCCCCTACAGAAAGCACCAAAAATCTTGTGCTCACCTATGCCGAAGCTGGGTATGCCCGTGTGGAAATCCATGCAGCGCTTGCCGAAACCTTCCGTGGCAAGGAGCAACTCACCAAAATCAAAGACAGCTTAAAAGTTTACTTTTTCAATGAAAAAGGGGATGTCGTGTCCACACTCAGTGCGCTCTACGGTGAAATCAACTACAACACAGGCGAGCTCATGGTCAAAGACTCCGTGCGCCTTTACAACCACAAGAAAAAACAAACCCTAGAAACCGAAGCGCTTTTTTGGAATCAAAAGGACAGCAGTATTTATTCCAAGTCGGCGGTCATTGTGCGTTCACCAAAAGGCAAAATCTTCGGCAAAGGAATCCGGACCAAACAAGATTTCAGTAATTATGTTTTACTTGAGCCCGTTGGCTCCTGGCAAATAGACAAAAACCAAAATATAGAATAAGATGGCAAATAAAGATTTCATCAGTCAGTATAACAAAATGTCGGGCTACCTCTGGTTGGTGATCGCTGGCCTTAGTTTCTTAGCAATTACTTACAAAATAGCTACTGAAGGCGCACAAACTTGGTTGGCCTACTATGTTGTGCCGGTCATGGCGCTTTTGATGTACGGCACCAAAAAATGGATGATGAAGCGCATGCAGCGTCATTTAGAAGAAATGGCCCAACAGAAAAAAGAAGAAAAGGTGTAACCTTTCGGCATTTAAAGGGTCTACTTAACGTGAAAACACGCGCTTTATTATTTTTCATATGCCTTATCGGCACCTCCTTCGGGCAAAAACTCCTGAGTGGCTTCGTTACCAATGAACTCAATATTCCATTAGCCGGCGCTGAAATTTTTGTAAAAAGTGCTGCCGACCTGCGCACAGTTGCCGATGCCAATGGATACTACGAAATGTTTCTGAACCCTGGCGAATACTACCTTGTTTTTACTGCCAATGGCTATCAAGACCGCGAGTCTTTTTTAGGCATGGCTGATGCCGACACCAAGCGAGACATGCAATTGTTCCCGATGCGCTTAACAGACGTGCAAGACGTGCGTGTGAGCGCCAAGAAAACAAATGTGGGGCGAGACAAAATCATGAAAGTTGTAGAACACCGCGAGCAACTCAATCAGTGGTCGTATCCGCACGAGGTTGATGTCTATATCAAAGCCACCGAACAACGCGAAAACACCGCGAAGCCTAAAAACGAAAACGAGCGCAACGATAAAGACCCCATTGAAAACCAACCTAAAGTACCAGAATGGCTCAATAAATTACAGCTGGTAGAAGTGGAGCTACACCGCTCCTATTCCCCGCCTAATCAGGTGAAGGAAATCCGCAATGCCTACAAAGCTTTTGGCGATGTGTCGCAGCTGTACTACACCACTACTGTCAAGTCCAATTTCAATTTTTTTGAAAACCTCCTGCACCTAGACGACCTCCACCAAACACCTGTAAGCTCGCCTATTTCCGCGCCGGGTATCATTGCCTACAAATACAAACTCGAGGAGAAGTACGAAGAAAATGGCTACATGATTTCCAAAATCAAGATCAGCCCGCGCAATACCGCTACCTCTACCCTTGAGGGTTATATTTGGGTAATCGATTCGCTATGGTTGGTTCAGAAAATAGACCTTACCATGAACAAAGGGAATTTATTGATCTACGATTATTTCCGCATCGAGCAAGATTACAAAATTCAGGGCGATAGCCTCTGCGTACTCGACAAACAACTCCTTACCTATGGGGTCAAATACAATACAATACAATACAATACAATACAATACAATACAATACAAT
>CANHBA010000096.1 GCA_947458985.1 Flavobacteriales bacterium | reverse complement strand
TGTAGCCTTGCCCGCCCATTGATTTGCCCACTCAGTTCAATAGTGGTGAGACCTGCTCCAGGATTCGGATAAACAGAGATTTCTGGAACTTCTGCATATTCGGGCACATCTAGGGTAAAGCCTACCGTGAAGTCGTAGCGGTGGTAATGGCCGAAATCGCCAGGAAAAAATTCGATATAGCTCCCTCCTACTTTGCGCAAGCGCATTTGCCCGGAGGTTTCGCCTTCTACTTGTGCAGAATACCAAAATGCCAAGCCGTCGTGATCGGTGTCTTCTATGATGATAGAATAACAACCCGGCGCGAGGTCGAAGGTGTCTTTGTATTGCGTGGTATTTTGCAAATTGGAACGCTCAAAAAGAACGGTTCCGGCGTGATCAAGTAATTGATAGCTGTTTTCACTGGCTTTATTGTTGGTGGTAAGCCAAATAAAGAAAGGGCCATCGATGCGTTCTGGCGCATCGTATTTGACGGTTTTGAGGCTATTGAAATTGTATTCATCTGGGCCAACAATGCCATTGATATCGGCAAGCCAAGCGGTGAAAGTGTAAGAACTGTCTTGCTCATACCACCAGTTCATATCCGTTACAGGAATCTCGACCACTGCTTGTTCTAAGAAACCAAGGTTGCCCGTCCAGTCGAAGACCAAATTGGAACCGTAGTCTAGCCAACAGAAAATACGACATGACGTCAAAGGCAGTGCACCTGTATTTTTGATGACAATGCGCGGATTTTGACAAGTTGGATTCCATTTAGAGTAGTACTCGTAGTTATTGGGGTTCAGAATGTCGACAATAGCCGCGTCATTTTGGAAATTTGGCGCTGAATAAGAAATGAGGTCGTAGGCGGCAATATAGTTGCCTCCGGCCTGCCCTGGATCTGTTGTTGGCACAGCATTGATCGCGTAGTCGAGCGCAACGGTGTCGCCTGGCGTGACGTAAGGCGTGAGTTCAAATTCGAATTCTTTGACCATGTCTCCGGGGCACCAACCCTCGCGGGCGTAAGGCCAGGTACCACCCTGCCCGATGTTGGGGTTGTCGCCACAAACCATGGCATCCCAAATGCTCCAGTTGAAACGCGGTACGCCGTCAACCTTGATTTGGTGGCTGTTATTGACCCACTCACAACAGGCGTAGTCTCCGACTTGACCATGGCCCGACATCCGGGTCTTGATTTTGAACATATCGGCGGTATCGCTGAGCACTACCGGCTTGGCTTGTAAAACCGCATCATTGGCCATTTGACCAAAGTTGTAGGATTTGAAATCAGCCCATATTGGCTCGCGTTTCACCACATCGCGTGGTGGAATTCCTTTAATGAACGCAAATTTCAAATCGATGAGTTCTTGCGTGTTGTGCGCAGCGAGGTCTACCAAACCGTGAAGGTATTGTTGGTAGTCTGTCACATCGTAAATCCAGGTAAAACCGTTGGGCCCGAGGTCGAATTGGATGCCATATGGGGTAATATAGCGCGCCACTTCTACGTCGTGAATGATTTCGTAGGGCGGGTTGTAAACGGTCAGCGACTGATTTTGCAGGGTTTGCGTAGTAAGAATTGGCGTACTGCTTAGCAATTGCCCATTGAGGTCAAAACTATTATTGGTACCTGCCTGCGCGCCAATAAAAGTACTAACGAGTTCAAAATGGCGGTGTAGTGGCACTTGTTCGAAAATCACTACGGGTTCTTTCAATTTCAATTGATTGACCAAGTGAGTAGTCACATTCGGTGCCATATTTCCTTGACCTAATTGAAGTAAAGGACGCTGATTTTGAATATTTTGACCCACATAGTTGGTGGTGTTGGTTTTGATCATGCCCGCTTCTGAAGGCATCAAGACGTGTGCATTTGGACTTAAGTCTCTAGCGTAAGAAAGGTTATCGAAGTCGTGGTACAGCACCAAACTCGACCAATTTGGATGGTTGGCATCGATTTTCTGATTGTAGTTGGCCGCAATGGTGGCTGCACTCAAAGCGCTTTTATAAATGCGGAGTTCATCTAAACTGCCTTTCCAGGAAAGACTTTGGTTACCGCTAGCACCAATAATCAGGCGGTGAAAGTAGCCCATTTCGCGGTTTTTGTTGGTGCCCGCAAGCCAAAGCTGACCGTTTTTGTAGATGAACATTTGGCCAGTTGGTTGGTCTTTGACAAAAGCCCAGTGGTTCCATTCGCCGTCAATTTCGGTGTTGCTGGCCGCCTGATTGATGCGGTCGTAGCCGGTTTCGTCGCCGGCATCAAAATAAAGGTTGTTATTGCTCCATGGCATATGGATGTTAAAAATGCGTCGGCCTGCAGTATCCAAAGCCTCCATAAAAGTGGTGTTCTGTGCCAAGTTGCCATTGCCTTTTGCCCAAAATTCGATAGTGAATTGATCGCCGATTTCTTCGTCTGCAAATGACGACATCGTGTAATTGCTACCACTCAATTCGAGCTGACCATTGCGCATACCATAACTCACGGCCATAGGTGCGGTGTTGGCATCCATCGCAAAATCGATGGCGGCAGGCGTTGGAAAGTCGTTGCTGACAACAAATTCAATGAGGAGATTACTGACACCATCCCAAATGAAGTCTTGGTAGAAAACAAAATTGTTCCAGCCCGTAGTCAGCGGCATTTGGGACATACCCGGCGCATGTGAGGCGCGGTAGACCTCCGTAAACGTTGGTTCCAGAAATTGAGACAAGGTGAGGGACTGAGTAGCGGCGATGCGGATGCTTGGATGCCACAAAAGGCCTCCGGTTGGCGTATTTAAACGCAGTGAACGGATGGCTCCTGGTTGCAAGCCGGCGGCAAAAAGTTCTGCTGCATGGATCACAAACTGGTATTTGCTGCCTTGCTGATTGGTCTGAAAAGGTAGCGCAGAGAAACCTCCAGGACTGTTAATTGGCAAATAACTTAGCCCAGCGCCATCTCTTGTGAACTCTTGAATTTGGTATTGGTCGGCGTCTTGATAAGGCAGTGGTTTGTAATTGATCTGGGCTGGACTAGACCAATTCATCAAAAATTGCATGCCATTGACATGCGTGGAATCGAACTGGCCTGTGTGATCAAAGACGCGGGTATAGGTGAGGTAATCCCACTCACCGCAATCGTATTGATCCCAGGTAGTGAGGGGCGAACACTTGAGCTTGTAGTACATCTGTACCTTCTCGAAGCGTTCTGTGTCTAAGGATGCTGGAAATTGAAAATTAGCCCGGCGCGTGGTGACAGAATCAAATGTAAAGGTCTGAACCCAAGTGGTGTCTTGGGCAAAAACAGCGCAATTCGAGATCAGAAAAAGAGCAAAAAGTAGGTATTTCATAGCAAGGACATTAGTAGCCCTCTAAAATACAACTATTTGTGCTTAATTGAAAAACAATTTGAGCGAAAGACCCAACGTTTGACGCAATTCGGTGCGTTCAATGATGTAATCTAAAAACCCATGTTCAAGTAGGAATTCGGAAGTTTGAAATCCTTCAGGGAGGTCTCTACCGATTGTTTCTTTCACTACACGCGGCCCCGCAAAAGCAATGAGTGCTCCGGGTTCGGCGATATTGATGTCTCCTAACATCGCAAAAGATGCGGTCACACCACCAGTTGTGGGGTCAGTTAGAAAAGAGATGTACGGTAATTTTGCTTCAGAAAGCTGGCCTAGTTTGCCAGAAACTTTCGCCATTTGCATCAGTGAATAACCAGCTTCCATCATGCGGGCGCCGCCTGACTTCGAAATGATCATGAATGCAGCTTTTTCGGCAATAGCTACGTCTATAGCTCTTGCAATTTTCTCACCCATTACCGAACCCATAGAACCCCCAATGAAATTGAAATCCATGGCAGCAACCACTAAAGGCATGCCCTCGAGTTGGCCTTTGGCGGTGCGAATGGCGTCTTTGAGGCCAGTTGCTTTTTGGGTAGCCGAAACGCGATCTGTGTATTTTTTGGTATCTACAAAACCTAGTGGGTCGCCAGATTGAAGGTCTGCATTGAGTTCTTCAAATTTTTGCTCGTCAAATAAAAGAGCAAAGTATTCAGCTGCACCAATGCGCTCGTGATGCGAACAGCGGTCGCAGACGTAATTATTGCGCATGAGGTCGTCGCTGGTGTAGAGCGTTTTGCAATTAGAGCAACGCACCCATAGGCCTTCAGGAACTTCCATTTTGTCGCTAGTGGAAGTGGTGATGCCCTCTTTATTTCTTTTAAACCATGCCATATTTTCAGTTCAGCGTGTTGATATTATTTAAATCGGCAAACGATTGTTCGAGGCGCTTGATAAAAGTGAGTTCGCCGTCGCGCAACCATTTGCGTGGATCATAGTGTTTTTTGTTGGGCTCGTCTGCCCCTGTTGGATTGCCAATCTGAGTGCGAAGGTAATCCATTTTTGCTGCAATGTAGTCGCGGACACCTTCTGTAAATGCAAATTGCAAGTCGGTATCGATGTTCATTTTGACCACACCATAGCCAATTGCTTCTCTAATTTCTGCTAGTGTGGAGCCAGAACCGCCGTGAAAAACAAAATCTACAGGATTGGGCGCAGTATTGTATTTTTCTTGGATGTAGGTTTGTGAATTTTTCAAAATGACGGGCGTCAGCTGTACATTACCCGGCTTGTATACGCCGTGCACATTGCCAAATGAAGCGGCAATTGTAAAACAAGGCGAAATTTGCAAAAGCGCCTCGTAGGCTTCCGCTACTTCTTCGGGTTGGGTATAGAGTTTGGCGTTATCGACGTCGGTGTTGTCTACGCCGTCTTCTTCGCCGCCTGTGATGCCTAATTCGATTTCGAGGGTCATGCCAATTTTGGACATGCGGCGCAAGTAATGCTGGCAAATTTCGAGGTTTTCGGCGAGTGGTTCTTCGCTCAAATCGATCATGTGCGAGCTAAAAAGCGGCTTGCCTGTTTCTTTGAAAAAAGCTTCACCAGCGTCGAGCAAGCCGTCTATCCAAGGCAACAGATTTTTGGCGCAGTGGTCGGTGTGTAAAATGACCGTTGCACCGTAGGCCTCAGCCAGTGCGTGTACGTGGCGTGCGCCAGAAATAGAGCCCAATATGGCAGCTTTTTCTGAAGCGTTGGAAAGTCCTTTACCAGCAAAATATTGTCCGCCGCCGTTCGAAAATTGAATAATGACAGGTGCGTTGAGTTTGGCCGCAGCTTCCATAACGGCGTTTACCGTACTGGTGCTCGTGACATTGACTGCAGGCAGCGCAAAACCTTTTTGTTTGGCGAGCTGAAAAATAGCTTGTACTTGTTCGCCAGTGGCGACTCCGGGCTTGATCATTGGCATGCTTTGTTGTTGTTGATTGATGCCACAAAATTAGAAATTATCTGCGATATAATAATTTCAGGTTTTGAACGTTAATATAACGAACTTTAAAACTGCCTATGATTAAAAACCCTTACTCAGCACAACCTACCTCAAGCGCCTCACTTCTACCCGACCCTAGCATTCTTCAGTTTCTGAAAATGTACAGTCAATCCTTAGAAGTGATCAAAGGAAAGTCCGCTTCCATATTAGTAGGAAAAAATTGACAGAGCGCCTTCGGGCGCTTTTTTTATGCCTTGTTTTGAAGATAGATGAGGATGTCCTGAACCAAGTCTAGTGGGAGTTCTTCTTTGAGCGAAAATTGAACGGCTCCTTTGGAATATTTATATCCCTTTGCTGCAAATGCTGAAGAAAAATGAGCAATTGCTTTGGCGCCAGGATACAAGCCAATATGCTTGGAGTGGCCCGCATAATGAATGAAATTTTTGCCGTTCAATTGAAAAGTCGGGATACCATAACCCATTTTTTGTGCCAAATTCGGGACTTTCGAATCGATGAAATGATGGAGTTCCTTGAGTTGAACTTGCGCATGCGCTGGAAACTGGGCAATATGCGCTTCAATATCAGGATGCATTACTGCTCGCAATAGGTTTTGAACTGATGGAGGATGGCCTGCCAACCTTGTTGCTGCAGCTCCAACGCATTTTCATTTTCGGGTTGAAAACGCTGTTGAAGCAGCACGAAATTTTCACCAACAATAAATTTTACTTCAACCTTTCTGCCGTCTTCGAGTTCGGTGGCAATGAATGTATTGGCTTCAATTTCTAAGAAGATTGCTTTGAGGTCGAAACCAAAACTGCCGTCTTTGGCCTCCATGCGGTAATTGGAAGTGCCGCCAACGCGAAAATCGACTTCAGCAGAAGGGCAACACCATGATTCATGGGCGAAATTCCAGTTCACGACGTGCGCTGCTTGTGTCCATTTGGTCCAAACCTCAGAAAGGGGGGCTGAAATTTGGGCGCTCACTTCTAAAAATTCACGATTTTCCATGAGACAAATATAGCCAAAGGATGCTTTTATTTGGTAATTTTAAGCCATGCAATTTGAACTGGTTTCTGACTACAAACCAACGGGAGACCAACCCGAAGCCATTCGCCAATTGGTCAGTGGCCTCAACAACGGCATTGAACAACAAACGCTTTTGGGCGTTACCGGTAGCGGTAAAACCTTCACAGTGGCCAACGTCATTCAAGAAGTGCAGCGCCCTACGCTCATTTTATCGCACAACAAAACCCTTGCCGCCCAACTTTACGGCGAATTCAAGCAGTTTTTTCCGAATAATGCAGTCGAATACTTCGTTTCTTATTACGACTACTACCAACCCGAGGCCTACATTCCGTCTACCGGCACTTTCATCGAAAAAGACCTCCAAATCAATGACGAAATCGAAAAACTGCGCTTGGCCGCCACCTCTGCCTTGCTTTCGGGCCGCCGAGATGTCATTGTAGTGGCATCTGTGAGTTGTATTTACGGTATTGGTAACCCCACTGAATTCAAGAATAGCATCTTGCACCTTCAAGTGGGCGACACCGTTGTGCGCAACAAGTTTTTGTTTCGCCTCGTTGAAAATTTATACCAACGTGCCGGCACCGATTTCGAACGCGGCCAATTCCGCGTATCCGGCGACACCGTAGACATCTTCCTTGCCTACGCCGACTACGCGCTACGCATCAGTTTTTGGGGCGACGAAATCGAAAAAATCGCTGCAATTGACCCCGAAACCGGCAAACAGCTCGAGCAGTTTCAACAAATCGATATATTTCCGGCCAACCTCTTCGTTTCGAGCCCAGACAACACGCGCCAGGCCATTACCCAAATTCAAGACGACCTCATTGAGCAAGTGGCCAACTTTAAAGAAGAAGGCAAGTTAGAAGAAGCCAAACGCCTAGAAGAACGCGTCAACTACGACCTCGAAATGATCCGCGAACTCGGCTATTGCTCGGGCATCGAAAACTACTCGCGCTATTTTGACCGCCGAGAACCCGGTGAGCGCCCGTTCTGCTTACTCGACTACTTCCCCGACGACTTCTTAATGGTCATCGACGAAAGCCACGTAACGCTACCGCAAGTGCGCGGCATGTACGGCGGCGACCGCTCCCGCAAAATCAATTTAGTCGACTACGGCTTTCGCTTGCAAGCCGCCATCGACAACCGCCCGCTCAAATTCGATGAATTCGAGGGCTTTTTATCCAACGTCATTTACGTTTCGGCCACACCCGCCGACTACGAAATGCTGCAATCTGAAGGCGTTATTGTGGAGCAACTCATCAGGCCAACAGGCTTGCTCGACCCCATTATTGAAGTGTTTCCGTCTAAAAATCAAATCGATCACCTCATCGAGAACATTCAAGAAAGGCGCGAAAAAGACGAACGCGTGTTGGTTACAACCCTCACCAAACGCATGGCCGAAGAACTTCAAAAGTACCTTGACCGCTTAGGCATTCCCTGTCGCTACATCCATTCCGAGATCGACACCATTGAACGCGTAGAAATACTTCGTCAATTGCGCCTCGGCGATTTCGATGTCCTGATCGGCGTCAACCTCCTGCGCGAAGGCCTCGACCTCCCAGAAGTTTCTCTTGTAGCCATTTTAGATGCCGACAAAGAAGGCTTCCTGCGCAACGAGCGCTCCTTGGTGCAAACCGTTGGGCGTGCGGCAAGAAACGTAAACGGCAAAGTGCTCATGTACGCCGACAAAATGACCGACTCCAAGCAGCGCACCATCGATGAAACCGCACGCCGCAGGCTTACCCAAGAAGCCTACAATATTGCCCA
>CANHBA010000095.1 GCA_947458985.1 Flavobacteriales bacterium | reverse complement strand
GTTTTTGAAACCGCCGATAAAAACTGGAAAAAAACCATCCAACGCATTGGGGTCACCTATAATTTCGAAGGGCAAAACCGCTCGCAATTTGCAGACTCCTTGCTCACAAATGGCGATTTCAATGCCATCAGCCAACGCCTCATGAATGGAGTGAGCCAAGGCATCAGTATCCAAACCAATACGGGTTTGTTTAAAAATGCCGTGAAAATCAATCCGAGCTTGAACTACGGCAACAAGATCAATTTCCAACAAATTGTGAAGTCTTACGACCCCGTCGAGAACAAAACCCAAATAGACACCCTGCGTCAAATGGCCATGCGTCATGAGCTCAACTTTAGCCTAACAGCTACAACAGTTTTATATGGTTATTATCGTTTTGTAGGCCCCAAACAAGCGCGTTTGCGTCACCTCATGACACCCAATATTGGCTACCGCTACACGCCAGGTTGGAACCCACTCGTAACAGCTAATGTTGGCCCAAATCAAGCGCCCATTTCGTATTCTCCGTTTGAGCGCAGTATTTATCAGGTGGGTTCTGTTCGGGAGGCATCGATGCTCACCTTCGGGATCAACAACACAGCTGAGCTCAAATTCAAATCAGCTCAAGATACCCTCACGGGCTACAAGAAAATACGCCTTATTGATCAGTTTTCAATAACGGGCAACTACGACTTCACCAAAGACACCATGCAGCTTTCTGATTTAGCACTGAACTTGCGCATCAGCCCGGCCAACTGGATCAATTTTGTGTCGAATGCGCAGTGGAGTCCTTATGCTTGGAATGCTTCAGGAGCGACTACAGGTGTTTACGCTTGGCAAAATGCGCAGCAATTGGGAAGGCTCACCACCACGAACCTCACCACCACAGTTGTTGTGGCGCCAAAAAAAGACCGTAAAAAAATCCAGGACCACAGTACGCTCTTTAATGAACAAGATTGGAATGCCGACTACAACTACTATGCCTTGCACCCAGAGCGCGCGGTTTTTTACGACATACCTTGGAAAATGAATTTGTCACATGTGTATGGCATTCGTGCCAACCAGGATATCAGCACGAGCAATCCTGAACCATGGGTGTTTGTACAGACCCTAGTGCTCAGCGGAGACCTCAGTTTTACCAAGCGTTGGAATCTATCTGGTAACCTTAATTTTAACGTGCAAGATGCGCGCCTTACCAATGCTTATTTTTCACTGAACCGCAACATGCACTGCTGGGCGCTGTCCTTTTATTATGTACCTATCGGTGGTAACAAGAGCTTCTTGCTGACCATCCGAAATACTTCCAGCATTTTTAAAGATGCGAAACTTGAATTCAGGAAGCCGCCGTCGTTTCTTTAGGATTTGAATGAATGCGCTCGTTAAGCACCTTGCCAATTTGGAAGGTGAATTGGGCTCCAAAAAAGACAATTTGCGCCGAGTAATGCACCCAAGCAAGCATGATAAAAATAGAGTTGGCAACACCTAGTTTCCCCATGATGAAGAAATGATGCAAGTAGTACCCAATGAGCCATTGGCTGAGGTACAAAAGGAGTGAGGTTGCAATAGCGCCATCGCGGGCTACGCGCCAACTCACCTTTGCGTTGTGCATGTATTTGAAGATCAAAGTGAAGATCAAGACATTCGAAAGTAGGGTGAGTAGGATTTGCAAGACCTGTAGCGAGAAATCGACAAAGCCGTTGTTCCAATGCAGCCAGTTTGTGATGGCTGAAAAGATAAATACTTGCAGAAAATAAAAGAGAATGATGACTAGCGCAAAAACGGCGAGCAGGATCACACCAACAAAGCGAAAGCCAATGATTTCCATGAAAAGATTGGATTCTTCACGGCTTTTTTTGCTCACATTGAAAAACTCATTTAAACTGCGCTTGAGTGAAATCATAAAGGCCGAGCAAGTATAAAGCAAGACACCAATACTCACTAATTCCAGAAAGAAATTGGGTTTTTCGATGGACATGCTCTCTACAAGCTGAAGAATGGAACCGCTGTCTTGAATCCCGAGTCCTGATTGCAGTAGCGATGAGACAATTTGGCGCATGTTGTCTTGGCCTATGATGCGCCCGTAGATAGAGGTGGTGAGGTAAATGATCGGGATAAAAGCAAATAAGGTGTAGTAGGCCAAAGCAGCGCCATGATGAAACGCCCCTTCTTGAACATATTCTTTAAGGGCATCCCAGAAGGCTTTGAGTAGGAGGCGAACGGTGCCTTTCTTATTTTTTGCAGATTTCAATTGCTTGGATATCAGTTAGTTTTTCAAAAGCATAGAGCAGTAAACGCTCGTTGTGTTCACTTCTTACATAATTGTGGTAGAGACCGCCTACAAACAGTGCTTTTTCAAAACGAACAGCAATTCCGGATGGTGCCACTTTGTATTCGTCGGGCCTGAAATGAATCAGTTCTTCGTCGATTTTTAAGGAATTTAGTGGCCCAAAAAGCCGAGCGCGTTCTGGTGCTTTGTAGTGGTAATAAACCTGCTCGGGCTGGTATTTTTTGGACAGCTTTCCGTTTTGTAAAATACAGATGTGATCGCAAAGTCCTAGTACATCTTGGCCTTCGTGTGATACCAAAATGATGCCGGTGTTTTCTTCGTCGCGGAGGTCCATGAGGTGGCTACTAAGTTTTTGGCGCAAATGGGCGTCGAGGTGCCCAAAAGGTTCATCTAGCAACAGGTAATTGGGCTGATCAGCAATAGCACGCGCAATCGCCACACGCTGTTGTTCACCACCGGAAATCAGGTGCGCTTTGGTCAGGCTAATTTCTTTGAGGCCAAATAAGCGCAGTAGTTTCTGGACGCGTTTGTCGCGTTTGGCATAGGGCCAATGCAAAATGGCTTCGCGGATGTTTTCTTCAACGGTGTGGTAAGGGTCTAGCTTGAAATCTTGATTGACAATTGCCAGTCCTTCGAATCCGGGTACTAACAAGTGTCTGACAGGCGTTTGTCTTTTGCCGTCTATCCAAACCTCACCTGCATCTGGGTCTTGAAGACCAGCGCAAATTTTAAGCAAAGAAGATTTTCCGGCACCACTTTTGCCGACAAGACCCAGAATTTCGCCACGGCGCACCTGAAAGTGTAGCGCCTTGAGTACTGGTTTTTGGTAAGTCAGTTCTATGCCGCGCAGCTCAATCATCGAATTAGGGCTTTTGGAAAGGCTTTGGAGGCGATGAAAATGCCAGGAACCGGATTGGCCATAGGCTCGTAATCCTTGAGATAAATGCGTATGGTGTGACCGTTGGCATCAGTTGTATGTGTACAATGATCTACAATGCTCTTGGATGCGCCTACAATAGCAACAGGACTTTCTTCAGAATGAATTTCGAAGAGGTGCATTTGTTCGATGTCGTAGGAGAAGAGTGTGTCGTTTTCGTCGTAGCCAGCCAATGTGTAGGTAGCGTCTGATTTTTCAAGTACTTCGCTTACAGCTGTAGTGATGTCAATTTCGTCTTCCCATTCGTAACGCAGGTTATCTGCTGACTCCTTGCCATTGTGTTGGGCATCGGCAATTTCTTGTGAATACAGCTCGTTGAGCAAATGGATGTGTATTTTACAATTCATCTTCTGGGTGTTTTTTCTCTACTTCATTGACTTTAAAAGCAGAAGGGATGATTTCCGGCACGAGTTTCATGACGATTGGAAGGAGTAGGCTGCCACCTGGCAAAAGAAAGAGGGCTAAGGTTGGCATGGACTTCAGGATGTCGTAGAATTGGCCCTTGACCTGCTCTTTTTCTTCGGGGCTGAGTTCTTCTTTGGTAGATTTCTGCAAAAGCGCCATGAGTTCTTTGCTCTCTCTCATTTCCGTAATGAGTCGGTCGCGGTTGCGACCAATGATGCGCAACCAGCGTTTACTCGTTTCCTTGTAAGCAAAACTTGCTTCTGTTGATTGTTTGTAGACCAATAATTCTTGCGGGCCACTTTGTGCGATGAAGGCGGTACTCATTTCTTCTGACACAAGCATTTGCGCTTCATTCATTTGAAGCGCGCTTCCAAGCGCCTGTAATTTCAGTCGTTCAGTAGGGCTAATGATATGTGTGCTTTGTAGTAATAAGTGACCAAACTCATAGGTGATTTGGGCTAAAAGGTAATCTTCCACTAATTCTTGTTGAAGAACTTTGAGTGAGATGCCAATTTTCATTCGTTCGAAATACCCTTTTTTCAATGCTTTTGGCAATGCAGCTGAAGCGATGAAATGATATAGAATTTTCTTTTCCTTTTCTTCGACCTTGCCATCAATTAACGCTGCATAGATGAGTCCATTCAGTACTGATGATGTGTAGCGCTCGTAATTTTTAGGAAAGGGTGTTTGTTCACCTTCTAAAAATGCGCGAAAAAGGATGACATCTAAGAAAATAAATGCATTCGAGAGGTGCTTGAGCCAGTAATTGGCACCGAGAAAAGAACTTTTAATGCCTACTCTTGAAGAAAGTAAAATTTCAAGTTTTTTGTTTGGGTTCTTAGTGAGTTTAAATGACAAGCGCTCTTGTATACTTGAACCTTCAAAACCGTTGTAAAAGGAAAGCAGCGTTTCAATAAATTCTTTTTGACTAACTTCTTTTTGTTTCTTTCTGATGTATGTAAAAAGCAGTGTTTCAAAAAGCAGTAATTCGAGTTGCTCGTCAGAATTGAACTTGCTTTTTTCTAGAGCGTTCGAAAAAATAAAAGATTTGGCCGTTCCGTAGATGAGACCCGTTTGGTGGGAGATAAAATGGGTAAGGTTCGCTTCTTTTTGATGAATGAGGTCTTGGTCAACGCTGAAAACTCCTTTCTCGAGGAGCTCGAAGAATTTGGCAATCCAGTTTTTGGACCCGGGTGAAAAAGCTGTTTTAGTGGAGGACATACCGCACGCTTAATGCCCATGCAAAGCCAAATTGCAAACGAGGAAGTACATAAAGGCTGGGGCCTAAGTCAATAGAAACGTTTAATGGGAAATCTTCTAGGGTGTGTTCTAAGCCGATTACCGCACTTGCGCCCAGGCCTATTCCGCTGTAATTTGTTTCAAACTTACTCATATTACCAAGGCCAACATTGGCACCAAAACCGTAATAGTAATCTAGAATATCGTTGAGTTCATTTTGATAGTAGGCATTGCCGTGTACCCAAACTGAACCCGTATTCCCTCCGATTCCGAGTTCATAGGCTTGTTGGTTGATTCTGTATTTTGCATTTAAATAGGTTACGCCAGGGCTACCACCTCTTAAACCTAAGGAACTCGTGTAGCGTTGCGCTCCGACAGAAAATGAGCAAATACAAATAAGAGCGAGAATCAGCGTTTTCATGTGGATAAGTTTAAGTCAAATTTAGTGTTTAATACAGCGCGCAAAACTCAATCTGCGATTAAAAAATAAACTTGGGTCTGTTGAAAAAGCTTTGAATTCGAGAATGTATATTCCTGTGTTGGCAATTGAGCCGTATTCGGTGCTTCCGTCCCAGATCAAAAGGCCTGAAGTGCCAAATAGTTCATTGCTGCAGAGTTGTTTAACCAATTGCCCTCCCACGGTAAAGATTGTTGCCTGAACCAACATGTTGGGTGCCGGGAGTTCGTAATGTATTTCAAGAAAATCATGGTAACCATCTTGATCGGGGCTAAATTCCGGGTTAACCAAATACAAAGCTCCCTTCTGTTTGCTGCCAAGTTGCTGTGAATTTGCGCTGCCAGGGGTTGCAAAACCAATGTTTTGCGCGGCAGAAAACCAATTTTGAGCGCTCTGAGTTGGCATTTTTGTATCTAGCCTTTCCAAGCTCACACCTTCGGTATCTGTTAGCAACGGAGAATGCCAAGTATGCGCATAATTCAGCTGATCCAAAAGCAGGCCATTGCAGTAAAGTGCGCAGGTTCCGCTGTCATTATAAAAGAAGGGTAGCGCTTGTATGGCAATTTGTTTGGTATTTGTGTGCGGATAGTAATCCTTTAAAAAAACGGTATCTGGGCAAAGCGCAAGGTGTTCTTGCGGTCCGATTGCTTGTTTTGTAATTGGATAACTTACTTGACCGTTGCCGATGCTACACTGCGCCAAACGGAGGTATTTGTTGCTAGAATTATATATTTCTATGAAATCTGAACCATTGGACGGTGGGTCGAACAATATTTCATTGATACAAAGCTCGCCGAGAGTTGGTTCTTCATAACGAATTAAGCTTGTTTGGTAATTACTTTGGTTTCCCCAACAATCTGCGCTCCATGACAAACTGACGTCAATGACTTGGCTTTTCGGAAGGGCTTCTTGGAAGAGTAACAGCAATTGAGCGCCATTTTGCAATTGCTGAAAGGGCAGAACAGTACGTGAAAAAAGTCCTATATTTTCAGAAAAAGCAATATCAGCTAGCGCCAAGCTAGCGCTGTCCATGGGTTCTGAAAAGCCAAACGCGACAAGATTGCTATCGCGAACTGCGGCAAAAAGCAGTTGGGCTGCAGAAGTATCGGGTAAAATCGTGAGCACAGAATTGGGAAGTCCTGGCGTACCTCCTTGCTGCGCTTGGCTCGCCCGCCAATTATCGGCTGCAGAGCAGGGGTCTTGCAAGGAGCAACGCTCCAAACTGAAACCGCCTTCTTGTTTGGCAGTATCTTGGTACCAATTCATGTTGTAATGAATGAGGTCTATTTGAGTTCCAAGCGGATGCACAAGGCTTATTGGTTCACCAGTGTTATTCAAGCTCGGAAAAGCGGCTACTTCAATAGTTTTGGCTGGGTCAAATCCCGCACTTTTTCCCGTACCAACGAGTGTTGTGTAGCAACCAGGTAGCAACCAGTAAGAAGGAAGCGTGCAGCTGCCGCTGACATCATTGAGCACAAAACCGTTCAATTGTTGGGCTTGTATACCGGCATTGTAGAGCTCAATGTATTCCGTGTTGGGCAGGCCTTGCTGAGGTTCAGGGTCGGTCATGAGCTCAGTGAAGATAACTTTTGAAATCAAAGGTTCTTGAATGGGACCAAAATACAAATCGTCGAAGTAAAAATTTTGCACATTGCTGCTGGTGTATACAAAAGCAAGGCCTGCATAGGGCCCAGCTGGCAGCCAGGGCAACTGCCCTGACAACCAAAGGTTGCTTGCGGCCGCCATACTCGTTCGCGTTTCTAGTGTGTAGACACCATTGTTGCACTTGAACGCAAAGAACAACTGAAAAGCGGCCGCAATGCTGCCAGCTGGGCCCACCGCCAGCAAACTATCGTTTCCATTTTGCCTGCCAAACAATTTTGGAGCGTCTTGGCTTCCAGCTTCGCCAAATTCTAAATAGAGCGCATTGGGCGCTAATAACAGGTCGCTCTCATCTGCAAAAAGGTAAAGGCGCCCAAAATTAAGGCTCGACGGGCTGAGGTTGAGCCTTAGCCAAAAGCTGCATTCCCAATTATTACTTGGGTTATTAGGCGTAAAAAAGAGCGTACTGCTTCCGCTACTCGTGGCATTGAGTTGCAGCTGACGGCTTGTGTTGGTCGTAAAGGCGCCAATATCGCCACCCCACAAGAGCCCTTGAAACAGACTTTGGTCGTGAAAATCGTCGTAAACTTGGGTAAGCACCGGTCGGGGTGTGCAGGCAGAAAACAGGAAAATTAAAATCGGGAAGAGTCGCATGGCAAACAAAGTTTATTTTTGTAAAAAAAATCGCAAAATGAAAGTAGCTGTAGTAGGGGCCACCGGCATGGTTGGTTCAGTGATGTTAGAAGTGCTGGCCGAACAACAATTTCCTTTTACTGAATTACTCTTGGTTGCCTCCGAAAACAGCGTCGGGAAAAAAATAACGTACCAGGGCAAAGAATATGCTGTCATTGGACTCGCCGATGCAGTAGCTGCTGCGCCAGACATCGCGATTTTTTCAGCCGGTGGCGATACCTCTTTGCAGTGGGCGCCTCGTTTTGCCGAAAAAGGGACAGTCGTAATAGACAACAGTTCGGCTTGGCGCATGGACCCAACAAAAAAGCTGATCGTTCCGGAAATCAACGGACACCTCCTATCGAAAGAAGACCTCATTATTGCCAATCCAAACTGCAGTACAATTCAGCTCGTCATGGTTTTGGCGCCGTTGCACCGCAAGTATGGTGTCAAGCGCGTGGTGGTTTCAACTTATCAATCAATTACCGGCACAGGTGTGAAAGCGGTGCAGCAACTT
>CANHBA010000094.1 GCA_947458985.1 Flavobacteriales bacterium | reverse complement strand
TTTTCAGTTGAGAGGTTCAGAAGTATCGGTTGTTCTTGATTTAATGATCCACGACATCGATCTAGTCCTCGCTTTGACTCCAGCTGCTATTGAAACTTTAGAGGTGAGGGCCAAACAAGAACAAAGCGAGCATCCAGATGAAGTTTGGGCCAAACTCACTTTTTCAAATGGAATGGTTGCCGAGCTCTTCTCCTCAAGAATTGCGACCCAAAGAAACAGAACAATAGATCTTTCTCTAGAACAGGAAGCCTATCACCTCAATTTGATCGACCAAGAAATCAAGATTCAATCCAACACTGGGGAAAACAGCACCACACAAGTAAATCCGCACAATGCCATGCAACAGCAATGGCTTGAATTTGCACATTGCCACGCACAACAATTGGTCCCGAGGGTTGATATCCATGCAGGTATCGCAGCCCTGCAGTTGGCCTTGCAAATTGAAGCAAGCGCTAAGGCATATATTTCTCAAAATACGATTCAACCCATACAATAAAAATGCAATTCTTACGTTCCGTTTTCATGGCCTACCGCTACCTACTGTTTCTCGGTTTACTGTTCAGTGCTTGCGTGAAAAACAATCCCGATCCAGCTTGGCTGGAAGTAAGCGAATGGACCCTCGAGGCCAATCCAGCGCTCAACGGCGAAGAAGGTCAGCTGACACACAAACTCACCGATGCCTGGGTTTATGTCGACGAACAGCTGATTGGCGTATTTGAAGTTCCTTTCAAAATTCCGATCCTTAAAGAGGGTTCAGCGAGTATCCGCATTTATCCAACCATCCGCGTGAATGGAGTGGCGGCCACCAAAATGCGCAACGAGCATATGGTTCCTTTTGAAACAACCGGGATTTTCGTCAAAAACCAAACGCTTACAGTTGCCCCCAAAACGCATTACAAAGACAACGTCAATTTTTGGATCGAAGATTTTGAAGACATCAATGTGCGCCTCACCGACGACCCTAATACCTCTTCGGCAAACCTCATATTAGCGAATGATACACTCAAATGGTTCAATGGCAATTATTATGGGAAGGTTGCGCTTAGTGCTCAAGACTCAATCTGGGTTGCCTACACCAATCAAGACCAACAATTGAGTATTCCAAAGAACAAACAAGCCATGCTCGAAATCGATTACTGCAATTCGGTTCCTTTCACCAACTATTTATTGTTTGTCAATGCCAATGGCACCAATGAAAATCCCATGATTACCATGAACAAAAGTCCTTTAACGGCATTGCGTTGGAAGAAAATTTACATTTATCTCAGTGAGGTCATTACTGCTGGGCCAAACAACACTAGCTACATTCAGGCTTTTAGGTCTTTTTACGACTCGACAATCTCCAATAATTTCATCCTAATAGACAACATAAAAGTGGTATATTTCTGATGAAAGATCGCTTTTGGATAGCATTTTTGGTCTGTATAGATTTATTAACCGCGAGTAGCTCTTGGGGTTTGTTCTTTTATATCCGTCAGGTTCAGATAGAAGGCAAGGCTTTTCATTCCGATGAGAACTTCTGGCTAGGCGTCTTATTTTTACCTTTCTTCTGGTTGCTTTTTTACATGCTACAGGGCACCTATCATGAAATACGCCGTTTGTTTCGCTTAAAAGTGCTCAACCTCAGTTTGGCAGCTTCCTTCTTCGGGACCATCGTTCTGTTTTTCACCTTATTACTAGACGACCAAGTGCGTAGTTACCAAAACTACTATCAACTGACCATCTGGCTCTTTATCATTCATTTTACCCTTACATCTTTTGGCCGGATCATCTTCACTACCATCCTCATCAAATACATCAAGGCAGCTGGCCATGGCTTTAAAACGCTCATCATTGGTGGTAATGAACGAGCCATTGAAATTTACCAAGAATTATTGTCGGCACCCAACATGATCAACGATTTCGTAGGTTTTATTCAAGTGAACGGCCGAGACAACCTACTTTCTTCGCACCTGCACCATTTGGGTAAACTCACCGATTTAGAAGCAACTTTGGCTACCCATGAAGTGGAGGAAGTGATCATCGCCATAGAAAGTTCAGACCACGACCGCTTGCAATCTATCATGGCGCGCATAGACAACGGCAATATTCGAATCCGTGTGCTCCCCGACATGTACAGCATTCTTTCAGGTTCTGTCGACATGACCAACATCTACGGTGCGCTGCTCATTGAAATCAATCCGGATGTCATGCCTTATTGGCAAAGAGCCGTCAAACGCGGGATGGACATCGTATTTTCTTTTATTGCCCTTTTGTTGTTGATTCCCTTTTTTATTTTCTCGTCGTTTGCCGTGAAGTTTTCTTCACCAGGGCCCATTTTCTTCTTGCAGGATAGAGTAGGGCGGGGCGGAAAGCGCTTCAAGATCATCAAGTTCCGCACCATGTACACCGACGCTGAAAAAGCAGGTCCGCAACTTTCAACAGAAGGTGATCCGCGCATTACGCCGATTGGGCGCTTCATGCGCAAAACGCGCCTCGATGAATTTCCGCAGTTTTTCAATGTCTTATTAGGGCAAATGTCTTTAGTGGGGCCGCGTCCGGAGCGCCAATTTTACATCGATCAAATTGTCGCGCTAGAACCGCAATATATGCAACTGACCCGCGTGCGCCCGGGCATCACTTCTTGGGGGCAAGTGAAATATGGCTATGCTGAAAATGTCGATCAAATGTTACAACGCATGAAGTTCGATCTCATTTATATGAAAAACCGCAGTATAGCACTCGATATCAAGATCATGTTTTATACCGTGATCATCGTTTTCAAAGCACAAGGAAAATAACAACTTGTCGCATTCAAATAAAAATGCTATCTTTGCACCCTTAATTCACTTATTTATAAACCTGGGTTTCGGACCCAAAACTGTAAAGTACAATGGCAACACGCATTCGTCTACAAAGACACGGTAAAAAAGGCAAACCATTTTTTCATTTGGTAGCAGCTGATAGCCGTGCAAAACGCGATGGTAAATTCATCGAAAAACTCGGAACATACAATCCAACCGCTAATCCTGCAGTAATCAACATCGATTTCGATGCGACACTTGCTTGGGTTCAAACCGGAGCTGAAATGTCCGAAACTGCTCGTGCTATTCTATCTTACAAAGGAGTTTTGTACAAAAATCACTTGCTTAACGGCGTGAAAAAAGGTGCATTAACTGCTGAGCAAGTAGAAGAGCGTTTCAACCAATGGTTGGCTGACAAAGAAGCTAAAATCGAAGGCAAAATCACCGGTTTGGTGAAAGGTGCAGAGAAAGCGAAAGCTGATCGCATGGCAGCCGAGGTTGCAGCTAACGCAGCAAAAGCTGCTGAAGTACAAGCTAAAAATACTCCAGAAGTAGAAGAAGTAGTTGCTGAAGAAGCTCCTGCAACTGAAGAAGTAGCTGCTGAAGAAGCTCCTGCAACTGAAGAAGTAGCTGCTGAAGAAGCTCCTGCAACTGAAGAAGTAGTCGCTGAAGAAGCTCCTGCAACTGAAGAAGTAGTTGCTGAAGAAGCTCCTGCAACTGAAGAAGTAGCTGCTGAAGAAGCACCTGCAACTGAAGAAGTAGCTGCTGAAGAAGCTCCTGCTGCTGAAGAGGCATCTGAAGAAGCTGCTGCTGAATAAGCATATGCAAATTCAAGATTGCTATTATTTAGGTCTTATCGCGAAACTTCACGGATTCAAAGGTGAAGTTTCGCTGTTTTTAGACGTTACACATCCGGCCGATTACCAGGGTTTAGATGCCCTCTATCTCGACATCAACGGCCAACTCACCCCTTTCTTTATCGAAGGTTTCAAGCTCAAAAACAAAGGCTTTGCGGCTGTTAAATTTGAAGGCATAGAAACTGAAGAAGCTGCTCAGCGCTTGGTGAAGAAAAAAGCCTACTTACCTTTAGAAGTATTGCCTGAGCTAGACCAAAGTTCTTTCTACGACCACGAGATCATCGGTTTTCAGGTTTTTGACACCGTACGCGGTGCAATTGGTGTTGTAGAAGACGTCATCGACATGACAGCCAATCCTTTGCTTCAAATCAACCTGAATGGTGCCGAAATCTTAGTGCCTATTTTCGACGGCCTGATTCAAAAAGTCGTGCGCAAAAAAAAGGAGCTCTATATCCAAGCTCCTGAGGGTTTAATTGATTTATACCTGACTACTTAGCGCTCAATAAGCCTAGCGCAATTTTCATCCGAATGATCTTCTTGGCTGCAGCATCTACTTGTGCTTTAAATGTGGCGTCTTTGCGGTAGTGCGTAAGCAATTCTGTGTGTGCTTTTTTGGCATCGACAGGCATCAGTACGATATCACAACCAGCTGCAACCGCTTTGTAGGCGGCTTCAGGTACAGCAACTACACCGCCCATGTTCATGGCGTCAGTCACAATAAGGCCTTTGTAGCCCATTTCTGTTTTGAGTAAATCAGTGACGATTGCTTTTGAACAAGTAGAAGGCAAGCCGTTGGTGTTATATTTGGAGTTGTTTTGAACGGCGATATGTGCCACCATAATAGACAAAACGCCTTGTGCAATAAGTGGTGGGTAGTTTTGGATTTCTTTGAGCTCGCCGTCAATTACCTGAAGTGCTTTATGTGTATCGCCTGAAACTAGGCCGTGACCTGGAAAGTGCTTGGCAGTGGCTACAATGCCTTGCGCTTGTGTTTCTTCAATGAAAGCGCCAGACCAAGGAATGATGTTGGCCGGAACCGCACCAAAGCTCCTAAAGCCTACGGTTGCGTTGGGTGACATATCTACTACAGGAGAAAAGTTGTAATTGATACCGATGTCATTGAGGTCTTTGGAAATGGTTTGGGCACAAGTGCGTACTTCTTCGATAGACTTGAGCTCATTGGCTTTCTTGACAATTGTTGAGCCCATTATTTTGCGATTGACCAAACTCGGCTCCGCATCGGCACTATATAAGAAAGGAAGGTTGCCGTAAGAAGCATTTTGTTTTTCGAAGTCTGTGATCCAGGAAGTGAAGCCTTCTTTGGTGCCGTTGAGCATGAGTACACCGCCAATAATGCGGTCTTTGATGTGTTGGTCAATGGTAGCTTTTTCTTGACCCAAGCGCCCAACAGCGGGCATAATGAGTTGGGCCACAATTGCGGTGTCGTCTAGGCTCGCAAATACTTTTTCAACTGCTGCGTCTAGGTCTTTGTTTTCTTTGAGAAAATCTTGTAATTCAAATTCGGTCTGAATTTGTACAACTTCTTGCTTGCGCTCCTTTTTTTGAGGTGATTGAGCGCAACTATTAAAGAGCAGGCCAATGCTCAGTAGGCTTAATATGGGTAACTTCATGTTACAATGATAAAAGTTTACAACTAATTGGCGCTCGATTCCGACTTAAACAAAACTATTTTTATGCAACGCATTCTATTTTCCTTCCTACTTATTAGCACCTGTTCATTTTTTCATGTCAATGCGCAAAATTTTTACCAACGCGATACCATACAAGTCATTGAACTTTTCTTTTCGTTTACCAACTGGGATGCCCAACTAGACGCTAACGAAGCAACAGAAACCTACATTTATGCCGACTCCGTGCGCATCAATGGTGTTTCTTACGACTCTTGTGGTGTGCGTTACAAAGGAAACAGCTCTTACAATCCAAGTAATCAAAAAAATCCTTTGCGCATAGAGCTCAATACCATCAAAAACAACCAAGATTACAACGGAATCACAGACATCAAACTCTCCAACTGCTATAAAGATCCGTCCATGATCCGAGAAATCCTTTCATATCAGGTTCTTGAGCAGTACATGGATTGCCCGCGTTCTAATTTTGCACGGGTATATATCAACGGTCAATATCGAGGAGTTTATACAAACAATGAAGCCATCTCTGATGATTTCAATCAAGCACATTATTACCATTCCAACGATACTTATTTTAAATGCAATCCTGTAGGCGGAGCTGGCCCAGGCGGTGGCACAAGTCCGGACCTCAAATATCTTGGTGCCGATAGCAGCGCTTATTTCAATGGTTATGAACTGCAATCTGATTTTGGCTGGAATCGTTTAGTCGCTTTGTGCAACACACTCAACAATGATTTTCAGAACATAGAAGGCCTGCTCGACATCGACCGTGCCATCTGGATGCTTGCTTTTAATAATGTTTTGGTCAACCTCGACTCCTACAGCGGCGCTTTTCGACAAAATTACTACCTGAGTTGGGATGCCAATGGTCGTTTTGTACCTACGGTTTGGGATGTCAATATGAGTTTTGGCGGTTTTCCTGGCGGCACGGGTTCAGGTACCTTTACGCCATCATCTCTCGATCCTTTTTCGAATGCAACTTCAACCAACCACCCGCTCATCAAGCAAATCATGGCCAACCCGCTTTATAAGCGCATGTACATGGCGCATGTGCGCACCATGGTGCAAGAAATGTTTGCCACTGGCCAATACGAAACTTGGGCGCAAAACCTCATGACCCTCGCTGACTCCTCTATTCAAGCCGATCCTTTTAAATTTTATACCTACAGTCAGTTTTTAAACAGCCTCACTACTGCAGTGGCGGGTGGCGGCCCGGGTGGCGGAGGCAGCATTCCAGGCATCAAAGCATTGATGGATGCCCGTGCACAGTTTTTCAGCACCAATGCATCTTATCTATTGCAAGCCCCTTCAATTACTGCGCATGGCGCAAGTTCAACACCTTTAAACTACGGTTCTACAGTCACAATCAACACGACTTGCACCAATGAAACAGCTGTGTATTTAGGTTACCGCGGCAACCACCAATTGAAATTCAACCGCGTTCAAATGTTCGACGATGGCACCCACAACGACGGCGCCGCTGGCGATCACATTTATGGTGTAGACGTTCCGGTTGACGGCCTCACTTTTCAGTATTACATCTACGCAGATAACGCAAGTGCGGGTTTGTTCTCTCCAGCGCGCGCAGAACATGAATTTCATACCCTGGCTGTTACATTTGCTGCCCCTGCAGTGGGTTCTTTACTCATCAATGAAGTATTGGCTTCAAACGACTCTTTGCTTTTTGACCTAAATGGCGAAGACGAAGATTGGATCGAACTTGTCAATACCACGAATACCCCTATCGATTTAGCAGGTTTTTACCTTTCTGACAACCCACTTGACCTCATGGCTTGGGCTTTTCCTGCCGGTACAAGTATTCCTGCCAACGGCTATTTACTCGTATGGGCCGACAACGATGTGAACCAAGTAGGTTTACATGCCAATTTCAAACTTAGCGCTGGTGGAGACTACGTTTACCTCTCGCACGGCTTCAATTTACATGATCAAATCGCTTTTGGTCCGCAAATCGCCAATATTTCTTTTGCACGCTGCCCTGATGCAGGCCTAGATTTCGCAACCATTATCCCAACGCCGTTGGCTAATAACAATTGTAATATCGGTGTTCAGGAAATCGAAGTACTCCAGGTGCAGGTTTATCCAAACCCGTTTCAAGATGTATTACATATCGAAAGCCATGAGGAGCAAGCTCAAATCAGTGTGCGCAACCTCAATGGTCAAGTATTACAAACCATTCAAATCAATGCCGGTAAACACCAAATCGATGCCGGTGCTTGGGCGAGTGGGCTCTATCTGATTGAGATTCAAAGAGCAGGAGTCACTAAGTCTTTCAAGTTCATTAAATCTTAATAGTTGAAAGATTCCTAAAACGACTAGGATTATAGGCATAAAAAAAAGGCTCCGTTTGGAGTCTTTTTAATTGAATTCAATAAAAAAAAGGCTCCGTTTGGAGCCTTTTTTTTATTGAATTAGTGTTTTTCGTTGTGGACCTTTCCGCCTTGGGTGTGCTGTTCTTTTAGTTCAGCTTTCATTTTTTCAAACTGAGCAGCGGTGAGTACGTTTTTGAGCATTTCGATTTGCGCTTCTCGGTTCGATTTGATGATGCTGCGCTTTTCTTCTTCAGAGAAGGTACTGGTGCGAATGCCTTCGTTTTTTTGAGCGATACCTAAATTGATGGTGTAAACTTGCTCTTTTTGTGCCGCAGTAAGTTGGAGCTCGCTGGCCATTTTTTCGGTCTGGAACTTAGCGCGTTCTTCAGGAGTTTTGAATTCTTGTTCTTTTTGAGCTGGTTGTTGGGCCATTGCAGTTGCACTTACCAATAAACCAAAGGCGATGTGAAGGAATTTTTTCATGATATATCGAAATAATTAAATTG
>CANHBA010000093.1 GCA_947458985.1 Flavobacteriales bacterium | reverse complement strand
AGTAGTGATTATCTTTGGGCATTGGATAGATTTTTACCAAATGGTAATGGGTTCTTTGATGGAGGAGCATGCTGAATCGGGAGTATTGGTAATCGTTAGTTGCGTATGTCCAAGCTACAAATTAATTCTTATAAATCATTCAAAAGGAGTGCGTATTTGCCTTGAATTTTTAGCGCTAACATATGGGCACATGCACAAATCCCCCCAATTAGAAATTGTTCTAATTCTCATGGGCATGTGTGCTAATATGCCGGTCTTGATATTGTGTTTTCGGGTACTTCGTTTCAAATTTGCGCCTTGAAAAAATAAAATATGTCAGGATTTAGATTTCCAGCGCCAGAAGCGATTTGGCCCATATTGCTCAAAAACAATATCAGAACAGAGCAAGATTTGATAGACTACGTTGAAAAGCATCCGCTCAGGTACGACATGGGTGAATATTACGGTTTTTTGTGGCGTGAATTAACGGAGCGCAGGGTGTTTTTGTTTTACCAATTGCACCTTAATAATGGTAAGAAGCCTTTCTTGAAACATTTCAATCCTTCACGGCAAAGAAATTTTTTGGACAAGGGTATTGTATATGAAGAGTCGCTCAAAGCCTATGCGAGAATAAATATAACAACACACCTGATGGATAAAGGGAATCCACAATACGACTACTTTAAATCCATTATTGCAGAAGAACCCGATGCCATCGATCATTTTTTTAGCAACTTCTCAGAAAGAATAAAGAATGGTTTGCGGCAGGCAGGCGTGGAGAGTAGGGAAGAGCTCATCGAATTAGTCCGTCGTACGGGTTTAGTTGGTGTGCATCAAATAGGCAAGAAGTCAAAAGATGAGATTTTGGCGTATTTGGGAATGGATTTGGAAGAGTTGTTTACTAATTAGTACATGTACTAATGGGGAGTGGGTATAAGTACTAAAAATCAGGGTACTTATACCGAAAGCCTTTTAAATACTAGGTTTTATGTTTAATCTTGGCAAAAAAATAGGCCATGTCAAGATTTAAATACTCTATCCCGGAAGCAATCAGACCATTTCTAATTGTCAAGAATATTACATCAGTGGAGAAACTGATAGATTACGTAGAAAACCATCCAAAGAAATTCGTTCCGTTTATGTATGCCGATTTTTTGTGGAAGAATGATTTAGAAAAGGAAGTGTTTTTATTTTACCAGAAACACGTCAATGAGGGCAAACTTCCCTTCCTGTTAAATTTCGCCTACGTTACCCGACGGAAATTCTTGAGTATGGGTGTTTACGATGAAGACTCGCTCATCGAATTTACAAATAGATACCGTGTGAGTTTATTATTAAGCCAGGACCACCCGATGTATGATTTTGTTTATGAGTTGATGTCGGATGAAGCAAAAGAAAACATGCGTTTTTTCGATAGCTTTTCTACAGGTACTCAAAATGTGTTAAAACATAACGGAGTTCACAGAAAGGCTGATCTAATGGATTTGATAGCAAAAACGAATTTGATCGATGTTCCTCGGGTTGGTAAAGTAGCGAGAGAAGAAATATTGAGGTATTTGGAGAGGGGGTTTTATGATGAAAATTAGTTTTAAGCCAATTTCTTATTTCATTCAATTTTCAAAAACCAAGTCAAATTCCCATGAAACGTTTTGAAGTTGTTTCCTTAAATCTTCGAGGTTCTCTATTAATTGCTTAAAAGTTGGCGGATTTTTTTCGTAAATCATGCTCTCAACCATTTTTGAATAATCTTCTTCCCAGACTTTTTTTAAACTCTTTGGAGGAATAGGGTCGAGTGTTTTAGGGTTGTGTGTGTTGTAATCAACACCACCAATTTTAGAAAATAAATAACGGTGTGCGACAATGGTCTGATAGAGTCCCTTATCGTGAAAGGATTTTTCGCTTATACCAGATTTGGAAAGTTGGTAGATGTCATAAATATGTCGACTTAATCTATTGAGTCTTCTCTTTTCCTCAGGTCGATGAAACTCTTCATGCAACAGAAATAATTTCTCTAGAAAAGTGCGTTCAGGTTTAACCGTAGGTACCTTGAAGCCTTTTGAGGCGAAACCTTTTTCTGGAAAATATTCGTCAATTAACGAATGTATGATTCTTGCTTCGAATGGTTCTCGCAATGAGCGGCAACTAAGTTCTATCTGGATGCATGGTTCCATATAATCACCAGTAGAATTAACAAGATTTGGATAGAATATTTTTAAAACACTTGGGTCTTTATCACTTTCATTTGTTTTGACAATTTCAAACACGAGGTTTTGATAGCCTTGTGCTTTAAAAGCTTTTTCAATTTCAGGAAAAAAGTTTTCGGTTGCGTAGACCCCAGCTAATTTTCTAAGCGTTGTTTTCTCTTTTTTAGACCACATGTTGGTAGGGCTCATGAGAAAATCTTGGTCAATAGCAAGGTCTACATCTTCTGAAAATCGATCAATGAGTTTCCAAGCCTTGCTTAATGAAGTACCTCCCTTAAATACCAAGTGTTGAGCTACATCAAGTTGAAATATAATTTCCAAGCAGCGACTTACCCACCAATCCTTTTCAACGGCGAATGGAGTCATTCCTGATTGTGTAGCCACTTCAATAAAAACTTCCTTTCTATCGTTGGCATTCAATTGTAAGAATTCAATTTTATTCATTTAAAGTGCTTTATTCATTATTTTTTGAATCCAAACAGGGGCTAGGCTGATGTCATGCTTCAATAGTTTGAGATCTTCCTTTTTTAACAAGGCGATTATTTTCTGTTCTTCCTCCTCTGTAGTATTTCCAATTCCGATTTCCTTAAGTGCTTGTATGACTAATTTACTTATTCGTCCTTTTGCCATGAGCATTTTGGGAGTAGTTTTTTTGAATTTGATTTTTCTTTTACCCACATAGATTTCACGAGAAGAACCATCAGTTAAGTAAACGATGTTCATTGGCACCTGAGTACTCAAACCTAGGGCGTTTAAGGCATAACTTCCAGTTGGTACAGTTCTAATTCGATCTCTTTTTATAATCGCATCAGCAACTTCTTCTGCTGACGGAGTAAGGGGGCCTAGGATTTTACTGATTTTGGGCCTGACATATATACCATGAGCAATTCTTTGAATGATTTCTTTATCCTGTAGGCGATCAAGTGCTTTTCTCACGGCATCTGATGAGCCAAATGCAATGAAGTCACTAGGCAGTATTAAAGTACCCCTTGGCTTACTCAATATTGACTGTTCTACTTTAAATTCAATGCTTTGCACGACAAAAATAATTTTATATTGTCACAAATATATGCAAAATATGTGACAAAAAAAAGAAATAAAAATTACTTCAGGAATGAAAGATGATAGAAGGAGTATTACTCAAGAAAGGGATTTCTTACTACTGCTCGTTTAGTTTTTCAGAGCGATATATACCAAATAATGGTAAAAAACGCGCAGAAAAACTAAATATTTTTATAATGGTCAATAGTTAGATTTTTCACCCCCATTTTTGCGGTCCTACCCGAACTGCAAAACGAAAAGTTACCAACGATTTATTTTTTTTATGAGGTAAGGTAAATTTTAGAAATCCGTCCCCCATTCCGTCCACGGTTTTGAAATCGGACCAAAAAGTCCATAAAAGCAAAAACCCTAGAACATTGATACATTCTAGGGTTTTCTAATTCCTACAGCCATATAGGACTTGTCTTTAACGAAGCGTTTTGCGGTCTGGACGGGACTCGAACCCGCGACCCCCTGCGTGACAGGCAGGTATTCTAACCAACTGAACTACCAAACCAATTTCTTTCACTTGCGTGAGCAACGACAGTTGCTTTAGAGAATTGTGTAATGCTTTCGTTAAAGCGAGTACAAAAGTAAGGTCTTTTTTGAAATCTACAAACAAAAACATGGATATTTTTTCAGTTTTGAAGGATTTCTTGTTGGTGCTTTCGTTTTGGTATGAAATTGGTAAATTTGAGGACATGAAAAAAAATGCTCCACTTTTTTTCAGTTTTCTCTTTATTTTGTTTTGTACGTCTCAGTTAAGTGCTCAAATTCAGGATATTCCAGAGAAAATTGTCATTCCGCCTTTTTGTCTGATCAATCCAGACACCCTTAACCTTGGGCCTCACGATGAGGTGCTTTGCGATTCTTATGTTGCTTTCGGAATGCCTTCCGCCTACGATGCGCTGCATTCCTTTAATGCCCGACGCGTCGACAATTTTGGTGGATACATCAATGTGAAGATCAATAAAGGTTTGGAAGACATCCGTAAGAAAGGCTTCAATTCAGATCTCAAGCAATTGTATATCCAGATCAATCCGCTGACGCTTACAGTTTACTGGACTGCAGTGGTTGGGCCAAGTGAAGATGGCCGTTGTTATGTGCGTTTGGATAGCCGTGGTTCTGCTGGAGGTGGCCTAGGGGCGGTTATGCCACAATTGACGCGCATGCACAATTTATATCCGACGCTTGAGCCAGTGCAAGTACTAGACTTTAATGAAGACGTCATTCAATGTTACGACTGGAGCAGCCGTCCTTTGGATTCCATTTGTCGGGTCATTAATATCAGACAACAATTTTATAAATACTATGACACACAAATTGGTCAAGCAATTACTTTGGAGGAATATGTCCAGAAATATCCCTACACTACCAAGGGAGTTGAATTGGCAGGTGTAAAAAAGGTTGTGCAGCCGAGTTACCGAACGTACAGAGTGAAGTCAGGAGACAACCTTTCGGTCATTGCTGCCAAACACCGCACAACTGTAGCTCAAATTAAAAAGCTAAATGGCTTGCGTTCTGATTTTATTCGAGAAGGTCAGGTCTTGAAAATTCCTTCTTGATTTCGGTTGGTTTACCAACACTGTTCCGAAATGTAAACGGTTCCTTTGAAATAGGCAACCACTTTTTGATCTTGGTTTTTGATGTGAACTTCGTAAACTCCTGTGGTTTTACCGCGGTGGACTTCAGTACAAGTAGCTGTTAGGGTGTCGCCGAGCTGTACTTTGGCGAGGTGCGCAATTTGAGTGTCTATACTCATGCATTGATAACCGTAGGTATTGGCTGCAAAGGCCAAGGCGGAGTCTGCTAGGGAGTAGGTGAGGCCACCGTGCGCAATCTGAAAGCCGTTGGTGGTTTGATTTGAAACCGGACAACTCAATTGGCAAAAGCCGAGTTCAAGCGCCTTGATTTTCATCCCAAGTAATTGGCTAAAGGCGTCGTTGTCGAGCATGCCTTGAACAATTTCTTTGGGGCTTTTCATCTTCAATTTTTAAAGTTCTGCAAAGGAAAAAGTATCCTTCAAACGGATGCCTTTTTCGGTGTGTTGGACAGTGCAACATTCGTGTTGGGAGTCGTGCTCTAAGAACAAAACATATGCGTTGTCGGCTGCTTCTTGCAAGAAACGTTCTTTTTCAGTGAGGGTGAGCAAGGGGCGGGTGTCGTAGCCCATAACGTACGGCAGCGGAATATGACCTGTACTTGGCAATAGATCGGCCATAAACACGAGCGTCTTTCCTTTGTATTGAATTTGTGGGAGCATCATGCTTTCTGTATGGCCATCAAAAAAGGAGAGGTCGATGCCGGGTAAGGCATTTGGGGTCAAGAGGCCATTGCGCTCTACAAACTGCAGTTGCCCACTTTGTTGAATTGGAAGGATGTTTTCTGCCAAAAAGGAGGCTTTCTCTCTTGGGTTTGGTTGGGTAGCCCATTGCCAATGGTTTTCGGAGCTCCAGTAAGTGGCGTTTTCAAAAACGGTTCGGTATGCTTCTTTTTGCGTGTCAAATGCAATAGCGCCGCCACAATGATCAAAATGCAAGTGGGTAAGGATCACGTCCGTGATGTCTGAAGCATGAAAGCCCAAGCGCGCTAAGTTGCCATGTAGGCTATCGTTACCATGCAGATGATAATGGGAGAAGAACTTTTCGGATTGTTTGTCTCCGATCCCGGTGTCGACTAAAATGAGTCTTTTGCCATCTTCGATGAGCAAAGAGCGCATGGCCCAAGTGCACATGTTGTCGGTGTCTGCTGGGTTGGTTTTTTGCCAAATGGTTTTCGGGACCACTCCAAACATGGCACCTCCGTCGAGCTTGAAAAATCCGGTATTGAGTACGTGTATTTTCATATTAGTTGGCGATGCGAGCGCTTGTTTCTGGATTTTTGATGACGTCAGCACCTATTTTAAGTACGACCATTGTCGGATTGGTATTGGCTGTTACGGTAACTGTTTTATCCTGACGCCCCAACTGCCCAACTTTAGGATGGAACTCGACAGCAATAATATCTGACTTGCCAGGCGCAATTGCTTTTTCGGGTTTTTTGGGCGTGGTACAGCCGCACGATGCTTTGACATCGGCAATGAAGAGCGGTTTTTTACCCGTGTTGGTCACGACAAAGTTGTAGAGGTGTTTGGTGTCTTCCTTAACAGTACCAAATTCGTGGTTGAGCACATTGAAACTCATGGTGGTCATGTTTAGTTCCGCTTCTTTTGCAAGCCTCTTTTCTTCTTCAGCTACGTCTTTGAGACTTTCTTTCAACTCTTTGGTATTCTCGTCTGTAGCAACAATAGAGCTTGGTTCAGGAGCTTTGGTGCCTGGTTTATTGTCGCAAGATTGGAATGAAAAAATCAGTCCGGAAATAAGAAATAATTTCAATTTCATGAGGTCTTTGTTTGATAGGGATAAATTTAGTGAAAAGGCAAGAACATTGCATGCAGTTGTTTGATAGGCATATATAATTTTTGTTGGTTCGGTAATGGCGTAAATCCAAGTTTTTGGTAGAAAGCTGCCCCAGTGCCATCAATTTGATTTATAAAAACTGCACTTGCGCCAATAAGATGTGTAGCCATTGCTGCTTGTTTGAGTGCAGCATTAAGGAGATGTCTTCCAAAACCTTTTCCTTGATATTGAACGCCAACGGCAAAACGATGGATCATCAATATTGGTAGAAGCCCATTTGGTGATTTTATCATTTCGCGCACGTTAAATGGAATTTGTGTAGCCTTTAAGGTACTTGTTCCCAAGGTAAAAAAACCGATTATGTCTTTTTCTTGATTCACAAGAAGATAACAAATGCTTCTTAGTGCTTCTTGATCTTTAAAAGCATAGTGCTGAAGATATAAGTCAATAAGCGCATCACTGCAAGCAAAGCGCATGATTGCAGAACGGTAACTTTCTGTCAAAACAACTACTTGCGCTTCCATTGAAATAGTATAGCACTTTTTTCGATAGATGCTTTAAGCACCTCATTTGGTTGAATATCGCTTAGCAGTGTTGAGCAGAAAACAGCCGCGTCCGCTTTGCTCAGCTCAACTTGAAGTTTATCGTCGAGAATAGACGCTGCAACTTGTTCAGAAGCTGAAATAATGAATTCTGACAAACTGCGATAGCCACCTAAATGCGCTGCCCTTTCAAGGGATTCCTTTTGTTCCAGGCTAAGACGCAAATCTATACGGGCGTTATTTTGCATTAGATTGTAAGTTTTAAAAGGGCTTCTTATAAATGTACGGATAAAATCCGTACAAAGTGAAAAGGTGTTTTGAGAAATGGGTAGTGATTTTGGATTTGGGATATTTTTCCGGACAGAGATGGATTACTTTACTTTGAATTACCTCACTTCGTTCGGTTAACCAGTCTTGGCTTTATAGTGGATCAAAGCATCTTTTTGCTGATTATCTGGATTACCTCACTTCGTTCGGTTTTCCTTTGATGTTTAAAATCTAACAAGGAAAAGTCAAGCATTTGCAATGCTTTCTTTTTTTATGAAAGCCCCCTCTTTGAAGCAAGCTTCACTTCGGGGTATTCCATAAAAAAAGTCCTTCCGAAACGGAAGGACTTTTCCTTGTGCCCACGACTGGATTCGAACCAGCACACCTGTTGGCACCACCCCCTCAAGATGGCGTGTCTACCAATTTCACCACGTGGGCAGCAGACTATCCGATTTGGAATCGGGATGCAAAGATAAATATTTTCGTGAAATGTTTGCGTAGAAATGTAAGAAAGACATAACTTCGACGAAATTTTTTTTCACCATGGCGCACCTTAACACCCAAAAAATTTCGATTGCTGGATTATTGATCACAACAGGAATTGTTTTTGGGGATATCGGAACTTCACCTTTATACGTATTTCAAGCAATAACTGGCGGAGGTAAAAATATATCTGAACCTTTTATTTTGGGAGCGCTATCAAGTGTGATCTGGACTTTGATTTTATTGGCGACCATCAAATATATTTTCTTT
>CANHBA010000092.1 GCA_947458985.1 Flavobacteriales bacterium | reverse complement strand
TGTAATGACTTCATTGCGCGTGAATACCGTCATCAATGGCGCTGCTTGTATACTATCAAAGAAAGGTATGTTCATGCCGAACCAATGTCGGTAAAGTGGCAAAGTGCGTTCCATATCTGAAACAGCTACTCCTATGTGCTGGATCCCGTGTATGTGTGACATGAACCGAAAATAATTTTTTTACTACAAAAAAGCATTAATTTTGGACAAAAATAATAGCCCAAATGAAAACCACCTTACTTTCCCTTAGCCTTCTCGCCTTACTTGGCGCATGTTCCAAATGGCAGAGCAATCAAAAGCAAATCACGAATATTTCTACGGATGGTACTTGGGTAGTGAGTAGTTACATAGACGATGGCGACGACGAAACAGCAGATTTCGCCACCTTTCGTTTTGACTTTTTAGAAAGTGGCGTTTTGAATGCAACCGACTTACTGAGCAGCAACTCTAACCCGTATGCCGGTAGTTGGTCCGTAACAGACTCCAATAGCAACGACGACGACAACCTAGCCGACCTCGATTTCAATATCAACTTTAATGTGAGTAATAAACTAGACGATTTATCAGACGACTGGGATATCATTTCATATACCGAAACAGAAATCAAACTCATCGATGTATCTGGCGGAAACGGTGGTACCGACTACCTGACGCTCACCAAACAATAAAGCACTAACAAAAATCGTGTGTAGCTCTGAGGAAACTCAGGGTTTTTTGTTCCTCAGAATTTTCAGCTGGTTCGTGGTTGTAAACCCAATTTGCTATTGGTGGCAAACTCATTAAAATAGATTCGGTTCGGCCGCCTGAGTAAATGCCAAATTTGGTGCCGCGATCGTGGAGTAAATTGAATTCGACGTAACGGCCGCGTCTGAGCGCTTGCCATGCAAGCTCCGCAGCTGTCGGTTCTTGCAACACCACACCTTCCACTTGTTGGGTGTAAACAACAGGAAACAAACGTCCTAAATCTTGGCAATAGGCAAAAAGTTGGTCTTTGGAAAGGCCGCAACTTTCGTCGAGTTGATCAAAAAAGATACCCCCCACCCCTCTTGATTCACCTCTGTGCGGCAAAAAGAAGTAGCGGTCTGCCCATTCTTTGAATTTGGGATAAAAACTGGTGTCGTAGCGATCAGAAACTTCTTTTAATGAGGTGTGAAAGGCTGTTGCTTTTTCTAGATCGACATAATGGGGCGTGAGGTCGATGCCGCCGCCAAACCAATAATTACTGTCTTCTAATTCAAAATAACGCACGTTCATATGCATAATGGGGTGTTGTGGATGCTTTGGATGTAAGACAATAGAAACACCGGTAGCAAAAAAGCGCTCGCCTTCGTGGCCAAGTTGTTGTTTCATGGCGGCTGTTACGGGCCCGTGAACCGCACTAAAAGCGACTCCCGCTTTTTCTAAGATGAGGCCACCTTGCAAGGTGCGTGTGTGTCCGCCACCGCCTTCTTGGCGCTCCCAGGTGTCTTCATTGAAAGTAGCAAGGCCGTCTAGTTGTTCAAGGGCTTGGCAAATATGTAATTGTAAGTCGCGGAAATGCGCAGAGATATCAGTTTTATTCATTTTTTGGTGCTAACAATTGAGCATTTCGGTAAGTGACAACAACTGCTGCGCTGTTTTCGATAGACAAGCCGTTGGCCGCTGTTTTCAAGGACATATTGCTGATGAGGCCTTGCTGGATTGTATTGGAGCCGAGTAATTGCTTTCCGATGTGCAGCGTGAGATCGTAACCTAAGCATGACATTTTGGTGAGGTCGGCGTTGTAGCGCTTGCGATAAGTTTTGTGAAAAGGAATGATTTGGGCAGCGTGGTAATTGAAGTAACTCGGCAAAGCCACCAAAAATGGTTCGTTGCGGACTGCAGGGTCGTCGAGTTCTTTGTAGTCTAGCCAGTCTTTTTGACCTACTACCAACAAATTGCTATCGAGGGCGGCTGCTTTGAGCAAACCCACAACCTTAGCGCGGTCTGAACTGAAGCTCACTAATAATTGCGGACCTCCAACAGGTTTGAATTTAGGATACGTTGCCCAGGTGGCTTCTTGAAGTTTGAGCTTGGATTGGGTGGTGGCTACTTTTCCAAATGCTGTTTTGAATTGTTGCTCTAGATTTTGATCGGCGGCTATGGGGCTGTTGATGAGGACAACTGTATAACCTTGGTATTGCTGATGGATTTGAGCAGCCAAACTTTGAATGAGTAAGGCATCTGGGGTGGTATAGGCAATGAAATTCGGTGCCATTTGCACAATTGCCGCAGGCATTTGAACTGGGAACACAACAGGAATGCCATTTTCTTTTGCATAGGTTGCAACAATTTTGGCTTGTTTTTCTTGAAGAGGAGAAAAAATGAGGTCCATTGACAGCATTTGAGGACTATTCAATTGCTCTTCGAGACTTGTGGTGATGGAGTTGTCGTCGAATACGTGCACATTGGCGGCAAAACCAAGCTTTTTTAAGCTGTCCAGGGCCATTTTCATGCCCATGTAGTAGTCTAAGGCGGCAGCCGCAACAAAGCGATTGTTGTTGGCACTGGAATCTAGCTGCAACGGTAAAAAGACGGCGATGTTGTAAAGCTCTTTGCGGGCAACAGGAAAGTCGAGCGGCGCTGCGGAAGGTCCGCTTTGAGCCGGCGGAATGACTTGAATAGGAACGTTGGTCGTTTTCTCTTGCTGAATAGGCACCTTGATTTGCTGTCCTGGGCTCACGCGAGACGAATTCATGTTATTGAGTGCTAAAAGCGTATCGATAGATACCATATAACGCTTGGAAATGAAATAGAGTGTCTCTTTTTCCAAAACGGTGTGCCTGATGACGGTGTCGGTGAGCTTGTGGGGAAATGTAGATGAGCTTTGTGTAGCAGCTACATGAGGTTGAGCAGCATCAAAAGGGAGTATGGCATTTTGAATGCGCAGTGACTGACCAACTTTGAGACCTGCTTTTGCACTCGGATTCCAGCGCATAAGGGAGTCTACAGGTACTTCGTACTTTCTAGAAACTGCAAATAAGGTTTGATCTGGCTGCACTTTATGATAAATAGTGCCGCGCTGAACAGGAAAAATAAGGTTGTTGCCAGGCACCACACCTCTTTCCAAACCAGGATTGAGCACCAAGAGTTGGTCGGCATCTAGTTTGGTAAGCGCTTGAAGCTGGTAGAGTGTTTGACCATCTTGCAACTGGTATTGATAGTATTGCTGACCATTTTTTTCAATGATTGGCAAAGCTTGCGCCGCAGCTTTAAGGCTAGAGAACAAGATGCCAATAAAGAGAAAAAAGTGTGTCATGTTATTCCCATTCAATGGTGGCTGGTGGCTTAGAGCTGATGTCGTAGGTGACGCGATTGATGCCGCGCACTTGGTTGATGATGCGGTTAGAGATTTTGGCCAAGAACTCATAAGGTAGATGACACCAGTCGGCGGTCATGCCGTCGGTGGAGCTCACGGCTCTGAGTGCCACAGCGTTTTCGTAGGTACGTTCATCGCCCATGACGCCGACAGATTGGATCGGTAGGAAAATGGCGCCTGCCTGCCAAACGTCGTTGTATAAGTTGTCTTCTTTGAGGCCATTGATGAAAATGGCGTCGACTTCTTGTAAAATGCGCACTTTGTCTGAAGTTACTTCACCAAGAATACGGATACCAAGACCAGGGCCCGGGAACGGATGACGACCTAAAATGCGTTCGTCTATTTGCAAAGAGCGGCCAATGCGACGCACTTCGTCTTTAAAGAGCAAGCGCAAAGGTTCTACAACTTGGAGTTTCATGTAGTCTGGCAAACCACCCACGTTGTGGTGCGATTTGATGGTTTGAGACGGACCGCCAGTGGCAGAAACGGACTCAATGACATCTGGATAGATGGTGCCTTGGCCCAACCATTTGGCGTTTTCGACCAATTTAGATTCTTCGTCAAAGACATCGACAAATACTTTACCAATGGCTTTTCTTTTGAGCTCTGGATCGGTGAGTCCAGCAAGTGCGTCGTAAAAACGCGCTGCTGCATTGACACCTTTCACATTGAGACCCATGCCTTGGTAAGATGCCAAGACTTCTTCGAATTCGTTTTTGCGCAACAAACCGTTGTCGACAAAAATACAGTGTAAGTTGGGGCCAATTGCTTTGTGCAAGAGCACCGCAGCAACTGAGGAATCAACGCCACCTGAAAGCCCTAGAATGACTTTATCTTGGCCCAACTGCGCTTGGAGGCGCGCGGTGGTTTCTTCAATAAAGGAATCGGGGGTCCAGTCGCAGGCGCAATGGCAGACGTCTACAATAAAGTTTTGCAAAAGGGTTTTGCCTTCTGTGGAGTGATAGACTTCTGGGTGAAATTGAATGCCAAAAGTTTGTTCGCCTTCGATGGCATAACCCGCTACTTCGACGTCTTGGGTAGAACAAATGATTTGGTAATTGGCAGGAATTTTTTTGATGGTGTCACCATGAGACATCCAGACTTGCGAGCCTTGCGTAAGGCCTTTGGTCAGGACATTGGAGGTGTCGACAAAATTGAGGTGCGCGCGGCCGTACTCGCGGGTATTGGACGGCAATACTTCGCCACCAAAATGATGCGAGAGATATTGCGCACCAAAACAAACCCCTAAAAGTGGTAGCTGGCCTTTGATGGCTGATAAGTCTGGGCGTGGAGCCTGCGGGTCGCGGACAGAAAATGGACTCCCTGAGAGGATCACTCCTTTGACATTGCTACCGAGCTCTGGTATTTTATTCCAAGGGTGGATTTCACAATAAACATTGAGTTCGCGGATTCTTCTGGCAATCAGTTGGGTATATTGAGAACCAAAATCTAGGATAACTATTAATTCATGCATGCCACAAAGATAGCTGAAATACGATTTATTTGCCGCTAAAATCCATAGAATTCATTAATTTTGAAGTTCGCTAAATTGAACAAAGACATGATCGGAGATTTACTCAAATCTATTTTCGGAGACAAGACCGCAAAAGACCGCAAAGAATACTGGCCTTTCGTAGAAAAAGCCAAAACCGCTTGGGAAAGCGTACAAAACATTTCAGACGACCAACTCCGCGAAAAAACACGCGGTTTTCAAGAGCAAATCCGCCTCAGCATTGCGCCGCTAGAAGAGACCCTCGCAGGGCTAGAAGCAAAAGCTGCTGACCTTCAAACTTCTTTTGAAGAAAAAGAAAAACTCTACGACGAAATCGACCAAATGACGAAGTCTATCGACGAACGCATTGAAGAAGAACTCCTCGTTATTTTACCTGAAGCCTTTGCTGTTGTTAAAGAAACTGCACGCCGTTGGACCGAAAACGGACAGCTCAGCGTCAGCGCCACCGATTTTGACCGCCAACTTGCTGCAGCCCGCGATGGCATCAGCATCGAAGGCGACCGCGCCATTTGGCACAACGAATGGACTGCCGCTGGCAACAAAATTCAGTGGGCCATGGTTCACTACGACGTTCAGCTCATGGGAGGTGCTGTTTTGCACCGCGGCAATATCTCCGAAATGCAAACCGGTGAAGGGAAAACCTTGGTGGCTACCCTACCCGTTTACCTCAATGCCCTTTCAGGCAAAGGCGTTCACGTGGTCACTGTCAACGACTACCTCGCCAAACGCGATGCAGAATGGATGGGTCCGTTGTACGAATTCCATGGTTTGCGCGTCGATTGCATCGACAAACACCAACCCAATTCTCAGCGCCGTCGCCAGGCTTACTTAGCCGACATCACCTTCGGAACCAACAACGAATTCGGCTTCGACTACCTCCGCGACAACATGGCGGGCCACGTTGACGACATCGTTCAGCGCAAGCACCATTTTGCTATTGTCGATGAGGTCGATTCCGTTTTAATTGACGACGCCCGTACACCACTCATCATTGCCGGCCCGACACCCAAAGGCGATGAGCACGAGTTCCACGAACTCAAGCCGCGCATCGAACGCGTGGTAGAAGCCCAAAGAGCTTTTGTTCAGCAATGTCTGAACGACGCCAAAAAAATGTTGACGGTCATCAACGAACCCAACCCAGACAAAAACGAACAAAAACGCCTCCTCGAAGAAGGCGGCATTGCCCTTTTGCGCGCCCACCGCGGTTTGCCTAAAAACAGAGCGCTCATCAAGTTCTTGTCAGAACCTGGCATGAAAGTGCATTTGCAGAAAACCGAGAATTTCTACATGGCCGAGCAAGGCAAAAACATGAAGAAAATCGACGTCGACCTTTTCTTTGTGATCGACGAAAAAAACAACTCCATCGAACTCACCGACAAAGGTATCGACCTCGTTTCAGGAAAAGACGACCGCGACTTCTTCGTGATGCCCGACATCGGCGCGGAAATCGCCAAATTGCAAAAAGAATCCCTCGAAAAAGAAGCCTACATTGAGCGCAAAGATATCCTAATCAGAGAATACTCCATCAAATCTGAACGCATTCACTCGGTAAGCCAGCTCTTGCGCGCCTACACCCTCTTCGAAAAAGAAGTAGAATACGTCATCATGGACGGCAAAGTCAAAATCGTAGACGAATCTACGGGCCGTATCATGGAAGGTCGCCGCTATTCAGATGGTTTGCACCAAGCCATTGAAGCCAAAGAAAACGTCACCGTAGAAGCCGCTACCCAAACTTACGCTTCCATTACTTTGCAAAATTACTTCCGCATGTACCACAAACTTGCAGGCATGACCGGAACTGCAGAAACCGAAGCACGCGAGTTTTGGGATATCTACAAATTAGATGTAGTGGTGGTCCCTACCAACAGAGCCATCTCCCGCAAGGACCAAGACGACTTCGTTTACAAAACAGCACGCGAGAAGTACAACGCCATTATTTTAGAAATCGAAGACCTCGTTTCCAAAGGTCGCCCAGTGCTCGTGGGTACCACAACCGTTGAAATATCCGAGTTGTTGTCGCGCATGCTGCAAATGAAAAAAATTCAGCACCAAGTCCTTAACGCCAAATACCACCAAAAAGAGGCCGAAATTGTTGCCAACGCAGGTAAAGCCGGCACCGTCACCATCGCCACCAACATGGCAGGTCGTGGAACCGACATCAAACTCGGCGAAGGCGTCAAAGAAGCCGGCGGTTTGGCCATTATCGGAACCGAACGCCACGACTCCCGTCGCGTAGACCGCCAGTTGCGCGGACGCGCCGGACGTCAAGGCGACCCTGGTTCTTCTCGCTTCTTTGTGTCGCTAGAAGACGACCTCATGCGTAAATTTGGCTCTGAGCGCATTGCCTCCATCATGGACCGCATGGGCCTCAAAGAAGGGGAAGTCATTACCGCAGGTATGGTTTCTAAATCCATCGAGCGCGCCCAGAAAAAAGTCGAAGAAAACAACTTCGGGATGCGTAAAAACCTCCTCGAATACGACGACGTCATGAGCGCACAGCGCAAGGCCATTTACCGCAAGCGCCGCAACGCTCTGTACGGCGACCGCCTCGATATCGACATCGACAACATGTTCTACGACCTCTGTGAAAACACCGTTGCCACCTATTCTAAAGTTTCTTACCAAGAATTCGAACTAGAACTCTTGCGCCTCATCGGTATCGAAACACCCGTAGACGAAGCCACTTTCAAACAAATCAGCGCAGCCGAGCTCACCGAGCGCGTATACGCTACACTCCGCGAAACCTACGACCGCAAATGCGACAAAATTGCACGCATGGCTTATCCGCAAGTGAAGCATGTTTTTGAGACCATGTCTCAGCAATACAAAAACATCGTATTCCCACTCACCGACGGCCGCCGTCAGATGCAACTCATTGTCAATCTCGAAGAAGCCTACCAATCTGAAGGGCGGGCCATCAGCAAATACTTCGAGCGCAATGTACTTTTGAGCAAAATTGACGACGAATGGAAAGAACACCTTCGCGAAATGGACGACCTCCGCACAGCCGTGCGCAACGCCCAATACGAGCAAAAAGATCCATTGGTCATTTACAAACTCGAATCCTACGAACTCTTCCGCAATATGCTCATGCGCCTCAATGAAGAAGCACTTGACTTACTCATGCGCATGGACGTACCTCTAGAACAACAAATTCAGAGCACCAACCAAGAAGACCACCAAAACAACTACGACAAAGCACAAACGAGCAACCAAGAGGCCATTGCCAATTCTGCCCCAAATGCACCCGAAGTAGAGAAAAAACAACCAGTGGTTGCAGAGCAAAAAATCAACCGCAACGATCCTTGTCCTTGCGGAAGCGGCAAGAAATTCAAACAGTGTCACGGTCAGTAAATGCACCT
>CANHBA010000091.1 GCA_947458985.1 Flavobacteriales bacterium | reverse complement strand
GCCGTTTTTGAACAAGATGCCGCACTAGAAACCCTCCAGCTCGAATTACCCAGTTGGAGACCTGGCCGCTATGAAATCGGTAACTTCGCCAAGAACATCAAAGGATTCAACGCCTATGGAGAAGCCAACCAATCTTTAGCCGTTCGTAAAACCACCAAAGACACTTGGGTCATAGACACCAAAGGAAGCGCTCAAATTAAAATTACGTACAGCTACTACGCTGCCGAACTCAATGCGGGCTCTACCTTTCTAGACCCTAAACAACTCTACGTCAATCCGGTCAACTGCTTTTTTTACGACGCCGCCCAAACCGAACAAGCCTACCAACTCCAACTGCACATTCCCGCAGCTTGGCAAATTGCATCGGCCTTACATTTCGACCAAAACAACACTTGCGAAATTGCCAATTTTGACCGTTTGGCAGACAGCCCTTTCATTTGCAGCGCCAACATTGAACGCAGGAGTTATGAAGCTGACGGACGCACTTTCCATATTTGCTTCAATCAGCAGCAAATGATCCCATGGGAGCGCGTTGTACAAGATTTCCAAAAATTTACTGAGCGTCAGCTCCAAGATTTCGGCGAATTCCCGAGCCAAGAATACACTTTCTTGATCCAATCTGTACCCTACGCAGCGTATCACGGTGTAGAGCACCTCGATTCTACAGTAATTGCACTTGGGCCTTCCTGCGACGTTTTCGGGAGCCTTTATACGGAATTACTCGGCGTAAGTTCGCATGAACTCTATCATTCTTGGAATATCAAAGCGCTCAGGCCAGCAGAAATGCAGCCCTACAATTTCAAAAATGAAAATTACGCCCGTACTGGCTTGATCTACGAAGGTATCACTACTTACCTCGGCGACCTCTATTTGCTAAAGAGTGGCGTATTCAGTACAGAGCAATACCTCAAAGAACTCAGCAAACAAGTTCAAAAGCACCTAGACAACCCTGGCCGCTTCTCGATGAGCGTGGCAGCAGCATCATTTGACACTTGGCTAGACGGCTATGTGCCTGGCGCACCCGGCCGCAAGGTTTCGATCTACACAGAAGGCTGCTTGTTGGCCTTTTACGTCGACTTCAGGCTGCGCAAAGCCACCAACAATAAAGTTGGTATAGAACAAGTCATGAAAACCCTCTATTTTAATTTTGGCGTTGTTCAAATGGGCTACACACTTGCCGATTACCAAACTACCATCGAAAATTTAGCGGGTGAATCTTTCGCCTCCTTTTTCGAAGACTACGTGAGTGGCACCTGCGCCTATGAAGCCCTATTGCAAGAAGCCTTTGAATACTTTGGTTTAGAACTCAAACAAAACCCAAGCAAGAGTTATGCGGAGGCACGCTTTGGCATCAAAGTACAGCAAGTTGGCAAGGAGTGGCAAATTTTGAACATCTACCCTGGCTCACCGGCAGACACCGGCGGCTTGGCTGTTGGCGACCTCCTACTCGGCGTCAATGGCAACCGTGCGCTGCCAAGCCTAGACAACTGGCTTGCTTTCTATGAAAACCAGAACAAAACCTTACTCTTGGAAAGAAGCGGACAATTATTGGAACGTTTTATACCTGAGGTCGACCGCCATTTTTACGTGACCCATCAGGTAGTGATGGCTTCGTCTCGCATTGCCGCCCAAGAAAAAGCATTTGCGCTTTGGGCTAAGTAGTTTCAAAAAAATCTTCGGGGAAATTCAACAAATATAGTTTTTCGCTAGCTCTGGTAAGGGCGGTGTAGAGCCAACGCAAATAAGCTGAATTCTTGCGTTCTTCCGGAACAAAACCGTAGTCTACGTATACATGCGCCCATTGCCCACCCTGTGCTTTGTGCACCGTAACGGCATGCGCATATTTGATTTGCAGCGCATTGAAATAGGGATTTTTCAGCACCTGTTGATAGCGTTTTTGTTTGTTCTTGATATCGAGGTGTTCGGCCTCAATGGCATAAAATAACTTGCGCAAAACATCTCTACTAAGGCTCGGGCCTTCTTCCAGTAAACTTTGGATGTGCACCATACAGCCAATTGAGCCCTGATCTGGATAATCTACAAATTTCAAATCGAGCTGGGCAAATTCAAAACCATAATAAGCTTCAAATTTCCTGACGCGTTCAATACGTGCGAGTTCGCCATTGGCAATAAAGCCCATTTTAGAGGTGGGGTCTAGCCAAAAGTAGTTGTTCTTGACCACCATCAGTAGATCACCTTTCTCGAGGACTTCTTCGCGGTAAAACAAGCGGTTTCTGATTTCTAGATTCCATTGATTGGCGCGCTTGTTGGCCAGCGTCAGCAAGATGGTTTCGTCGGTTCCCACTTCTGAAATAGATTGCTCCAAACACTCTTGAAATTCTCCTCCATGGATTTGAACAACACTGGTATCAGAAAGCGCCTGAAGACGTGGCAATAAAGGCAAGCTAAACTCCTCTTTTTGACGTAAAAAGGTGGCCACACTCAGGATTCCTGAATTTTCATTGACCCTAACTACTTGCGTCAGATGGCTGTGCCAAACAAACAACGTTGGAAACGCTTCCACCAACTTTTTGGGGTCGAGCGCAATACTGTGGTCTTGGCCAACAGGCGGGAGCTGCCCGGGGTCACCGATAAAAATAAGGTGGCAGTTGTCTCCGCCATAAACGTAATTGAGTAAATCTTCGAGTACGTTATTGGCTTCATAAGGTGAGCTTGCTGCGAGCATTGAAGATTCATCGACAAAAAACAAGGTGTTTTTATGCAAGTTTTTGGCTAAGGAAAGTCCTTGCGTACTCCATTCGCCACCAGAAAAATAGATATGACGATGGATGGTGCTGGCAGGAAAACCCGCATAATTAGAGAGCACCTTTGCCGCGCGTCCAGTAGGTGCCAAAAGTTTAAAAGACAACTTCTCTTGCTGCATCTGCTTGACAATATGGGCAATAAGGGTAGATTTACCTGTGCCGGCAAAACCAGTGAGCACCCATACTTTTCGGTTTTCTTTGGCGCGCAAGAAAACAAGAAATTGTTCGAATGCTTGGTTTTGATGTGCGGTAAAAATCAGTTGCTGGGTCATGAAAGTTGCGTTCTGCGCGCTAACAAAATTAAATATTGTAGCTTTGCACTAAGGCCACAAGCCCAAAGACTTATAAACAAGCCATGTCGCGTTTGGTACTTCATTATACGGATTCCACACTTTTGATGCTCGAACAGACGCAAACAGCTGTCTTGGGTACTTACTATCCATTGGAAATCGAGAAGCCTTTTGCCCGAGAACGGATGTCTGGCCCCATTAAAGAAGCGCTCAGCACCAATACACTCAGCGCTTGTTTATGGTTTGGCCCAGACTACACGCTTTTTCCGAGAGCACTTTTTGACCCAGCACAGCTCACCTCCTATTACCAACTTAACCAAGGCCAATTAGCGCAGCAAAACCACCTTTGTTTTCAAATCATTGAAGCCCTAGATTTGGTTTTCATCTACAGCATACCTGTTTGGCTCTATGATTACGCCAAATACGACCTGCAAACGCCAACTGTGGGCCACAGCATTGCCCGACTGCTCCAGTGCCTAAGTGCTCAAAACAGCACCAATCGCGTAGTTCTTTTGATCGAAGCCACACATTTTGTATTGCTTACCATCAAAGACCGACAACTCATCAGTTGCACCACCAACGAATACCAGCAAGCAAGCGACATTCTTTATTTTTTGCTGGCCCAACAACAAAAGCTTCAACTGCCTAGCGCTAGCCAACTCGACCTCTACGATGCCACGCAACATTTTGATTTCAAATCATTTGAATCCTTGCTGAGTCAATTCAAAGATTTCGAGCACTACACCTGTGCCTTCTACGACACATCCACCTACCAAAAACAAATTTTGTGCGCATCATCCGAGGATCTTTAAAAGGCAAGCGTTTTGCCACACCGCCGGGCTTTCCTTCTAGACCCACCACAGACTACGCCAAAGAAGGGCTCTTTAACATGCTAGACAACACCCTAGACTTCGACGAGCTCAGTGTCTTGGATTTATGCGCCGGCACTGGTAACATTTCCTTTGAATTTGTCAGCCGCGGCGCCAAACATTTACTAGCCATAGACAGTCATCCACGCTGTGTGCAATACCTCAAGCAAAATGTCCAGACGCTACAAATTGCCGAGCAAATGCAGGTCTATAAATCCGATTGTGTGATCTATTGTCGCAATGCCAAAAACATTCAATACGACCTCATCTTTGCAGATCCTCCTTATCATTTGGGTTTCCACGAAGAACTCATTCAAACCATCTTTGAGAAACAACTCTTGAGCCCAGATGGTCTTGTGATCATAGAACACGGCAAACAACACGATTTTTCCACGTTACCTCAATTTGATGCTTGCCGTAATTTTGGAAATGTTTATTTTAGTTTTTTCAAGCCCACGACATGAAACGCTGTCTTTTTCCTGGAAGTTTCGACCCCTTTACAAAAGGCCATGAAGCCATTGTGCAACAGGCCCTCAGTTTGTTTGACGAAGTGGTCATTGGCGTAGGAATCAATTCCAAGAAGCAAGGTCTTTTTTCCACCGAGAAAAAAATCGCACACATTCAAGCGCTTTTTAGTGCCTATCCCAACGTCAAGGTTGCTTCATTTCAGAAACTCACCGTTGCATTTTGCAAAGAAATTGGCGCCACCCATATTGTACGTGGCTTGCGCGATGCCAAAGACTTTGAATACGAACGCAGTATTGGCCACATGAACCACGCCATTTCTGGCATCGACACCGTCTTTTTCTTAACTGCACAAGCGCACAGCGCCATCAATTCAAGTATCATTAGAGAAATGTATCAAAACGGTGCTGACATCACTCCATTTGTAACCAAACCTGAGCTCCTCGTTTGATGCACGTGCACCTCAAATTACTTACCATACTGCTCCTCTTTTGGGCGCCTCTCTTTGGCCAAGTACAATTGCGTGGCCTCTCTTTTTGGTCTGCACCAGAGCTTCAAATTTATCAAATTGACAATCAGTTCAGCAAAGAAAAAATCTGGCTACAAACCGTGAAGCCCGACACCATGGGTATTTTCACTACACAGCTCGACATCCAAACAACAAGCACCCTTCAAATTTGTGGTGCCAAAAAATGCGCCATGCTCTATGCCCAACCCAAAGGGCGTTACCTCATCGAACTGCCATTAGAAGAACAACAAACTTTTTACAACACCGACGAACAAGAAATAGAATTGCTCTTTTATCAGCTTGACACCAACGATATCAATTACCGCATTCTGGGCTTCGAGGCCTGGATGGACGACTACCTCGCCGACATCTATCAACTCAAAGACATCCGCAGCCACGAGTTCATCTATAAAGTAATGGCCTTTAAAGCAGAAACAGCTGCTGTTTATGGCAACGACACCACCACCTTCTTGCGCGATTACATCAAATACAGTGTTGGCCAAACCATTGATAATTTCTCAGTCATTGGCGGCCCGTCCAAAGACGACAAATTCCGTTTCTATCTTCAAAGTGAAACCATCAATTTCAGCCAACCAAAACTCATTGAGTATGCCCGTCTTTTTTATGAAAAGTACGAAACGCAGGTAGATCAAAATACGCGTTTGGCGATAGAAATGGCCATCGCCTCAGCAAATAGTCAGGCTTTGGTAGCGACGCTGCAAAACGACCCCTACATTTACAACACTGCCTGGGCCGACTTCGTGGCCTTGCAGTTGATCCTAGAATTTGACCAAAACAAACGCAGCGACAAAGACCTAACTTTAGCATTGCTTAAAAGTATGGCCACCAATGGTCAACAAAAAAGCCTTCGAGACGCAGCACACTACTTTTGGCTAGAAAAAAGCAAACTCGACAATGGTTCCTATTGGGACAAAAATTATGTCACCAAAGAGCTACAAATCAAATTAGCAGCCAACCAATATATTTACTTGCATCATTATATACCAGGCAATCAAAAGTGTATTGCTGAAATGGCAGCGCTCAAACGCTTGGCAAAGCGCTACGAGAACAAAGTGCAAATCCTTACTTTTTACCCCAGCGAACAAGCCTGGACAAACGCCGATCAGAAAGCGTTCGAAGGTGCCAATTGGCAGCGTCTTGCGCTGCCTCAAACGCATGAGCTCTGGCAACAATTGAGTTGGAGCAGCGCTCCGGCATACATCCTGCTAGATCCCCAATTAAAAGTGCTCAATTTAGATGCGTTAGGTCCCTTACCAAATGCACGCACCCAAACAATTGACCTGATCCTCAATCAACTCTTAAGCAATTGACTACTCCTCAGTTGGCAAAATATACCTAAGCTGTGTTTGCCCTTGATCATCGATGAACAATTCATAGCCGTTGTGTTGCCTGAGTAGCCAATCTACAAACGCGCCGTCTAAGCCGCTCTCTTCTAGTAAAAGTGTTTGTGTCTTACCTTTAAGATTCGTGCTGCGTTTGCGCATTTCTTTCAAGTACATGAGTTGCACAACACTCCACTGCGATTCTTTCTGCAAGGCCGACACAAGCATTTCTTTTTGATCGTCGTATACGAAAACCCCTACCCGATTGAACCTCGTTAAAGATTCCGGACAATTTGTACAACGGAGTTCATAGCGGCAAATCGGATCTGGCAATTGAATGGATTTAACTTGTGGAAGTTGGAGTGCCGCAATTTGTTGTTGTAAAGCCGTCGAAATTACTTGAGGGGCAGCCGATGGTTGGAATGACTCAAAAGCGATTCCAGATTGTGCCAATAATTTCGCTTGTGCTAAATCGATGCGCTTTCCTTGGTAATATGCTACTATAAAAGCATCTTTAATACCTTTCTTGACAGCTTGTTGCTGACGCAACTTTGCATCATTTAAATTGGCAAACTTTCCACTTGCATAACGGTATTGTCCTTTTGGGGTCTGGGCTTCGATGAGTTCTGCAAGGCCAATTTGTGCTTCGCTAGTAATCGGGCGGTTGTATACCCCAACCTGAACAGAATAGTAAAGTCCCTGACCTGGCCCAGCAAATTTGCTATTCTGTACAGCAACAGCGGTGTTTGCCACTGGTGCGCGTCCTTCAAGTGCACGTCCTTGGGCCAAACTCAAGCGTGTGCAATTCTGATACGCCACCACAAAAGCGTCGGTATAACCTAGCGTCCTGATGAAATTTTGTTGTTGCAGTGCTTCGGCAGAGCTCTGAAAATAACCTGCCATATAAACAGTGAGTCCATTTGCCAATACCTTGCCGTCAACCGGAGTAAATTCTCTAAAACGCTCGGCCGGAACCGGTTTTCTGAACGCACCAACTTGCACTCTAAACACCAAGCCCTCAGGACAAGGAAGCCCAACAGGTATAGGTGTAGTTGTATTTGGGCGCTCTTGAATTTGAAAAGCAAGCGATGAAGGCCCACCCAATGATGTGGTAGTTGTGGTTGACGCTGCTGAGGTCGACACCGCTATTTGCGGGCGGTAATTACCTTGCAAGAGTGCCTCGAAATTTTGCTGACCACTCACTTGCAAAAGGGTTTGTTTTTGGCGCTCGAGTTGTGCGCGCAAAACCTCCTGTGCCGCGAGTAACTGCACTAACTGCTCCTTTATTTCAGGCTTGTAAGCTTCCTCCAAACTTCTGATCTCAAGCTGATTTTGTTGCAATTGCTCCTTGGTTTGCTCAAATGCAGTGCGCTGCTCCACATAGTTGACATAACCTTGTATTTCCGCCTCTGTCATCAATTTGGTCACTGCTGCCGTTTGGCCTGAGTTAGCGCTAGTAGTTGGTAATGTCAGGTCGTTGTCTAATTCAAGCAATTCTTCATTCGATAAGCCCAAACGCCTTACCTCAGGGAGCTCGTCGAGATTTACATCCGTCAAATTCGCCAATGTTTCCAATTGTTGTTCAAATTCTTGAACGCGCTCTGTAAGTTCTGCTTCAGAAATTCTGGTTGTAGGATTTGATGTTACCTCAGGATTTGTAGAGGTTGAATTTTGATTCGTGGAGGAAAGATTCCCATTTTCAGGATTCGTGGAAGAAACATTCCCATTCTCCGTTGAATTTGAGGTTACCTCTGGATTTGTAGAGGTTGAATTTTGATTCGTGGAGGAAAGATTCCCATTCTCCGTTGAATTCGATGTTACCTCAGGATTTGTTGAAGTTGAATTTTGATTGGTAGAAGTTGAATTTTGATTCGTGGAAGAAAGATTCCCATTTTCAGGGTTGGTGGAAGAAAGATTCCCATTTTCAGAATTGGTGGAGGAAAGATTCCCATTCTGCGTAGGATTTGAGGTTACCTCAGGATTTGTTGAGGTTGAATTTTG
>CANHBA010000090.1 GCA_947458985.1 Flavobacteriales bacterium | reverse complement strand
TTTAGGCGCGCTAATAGCAGTTTTTATGCTTTGGATAAGTAGAAGAAGTCTATTTTTGGAAAAAGAAAATTAAACCCATGAAAAAGTTTTTCCTACTCTCTGCATTTGTATTTTTAGCGCTCTATTCCAATGCCCAACGCCTCATGAACGGTTCTCGTTCTACTGTGGGTTATATTGAAAATGGCAGGGTAACCAATGGTTCTCGTTCAACAATTGGCTACATAGACAACGGCAGAATCATGAATGGAAGCAGATCCACCATTGGCTATATAGACAACGGCCGCGTCATGAATGGCAATAGATCAACTATTGGTTACATAGACAACGGCCGGATCATGAATGGCAATAGATCTACTATTGGTTACATCGATAATGGCCGTGTGATGGATGGCAATCGATCCACAATTGGTTATTACGAAGGAGTTAGAGGTGAAGACGCCGCCTTATTTTTCTTCTATTTCTTTTATTAATCAAATAAGATTACAGCTCAATACGTTCAGGAAAGCTAATTTATTATTCTAGTTATGAAGTCCCTGTTTGTTTTTCTTACCTTTTCTTTATTCTTCGTTTCCTGCGACCGCACGTCTTGTGAAAATGCTCAGGCTGCAACAATCGAAGACTACACAGGTTTAGATGGCTGTGGTTTGGTGATCAAGCTTCAAAATGGCGAGGTGCTAGAACCTGTAAACCTCAATGATTTCAATATCACGCCAACCGACGGCATGAAGGTTTGGGTAAAATACCATGAAGTTGGCATGATGAGCATTTGTATGGTAGGCCCAACTGTAGAAATCGATTGTTTGGCGAAGCGTTAACGCTTGCTGTTTTTCATGGCTTGGGTTCGGGCAATGAAATACGGATTGACCAAATTGGCTTTGTTGTAACGAAGCGGCTCACCTGTTTCGGCATGTACTACCTCACCTCCTAAAGCTTCTAGAATGGCTTGGCCGGCAGCGATATCCCATTCCATGGTGGGTGCAAAGCGCGGATAAATATCTGCTCTACCCGATGCTAAATCAAAGAATTTGAGCGCCGACCCTTTTTTGATGTAGTTTAGCTCATGGTCTTTTTCCTTAAGGGCATTGATGATTTGTAAAACTGGCCCACTGTGGTGGCTTCGAGAGCAGGTCATGACCAGCGGTTTGTTTATTTTTTCAGGAATACCTAATTGTGTCCAATTTTCTATTAGATCTACGTCTTTAAAATGCAAAACAAAGACGCCTATTTCTTTTGAGCCAAGTAATATTTCTTCTTGAACAGGGGAGGCAATGAGTCCAAAAATGGGCTGACCATTTTCAATGAGTGCGATATTGACGGCAAATTCGCCATTGCGCTTAATGAATTCTTTGGTGCCGTCTAGTGGGTCAATACACCAACACTGCTGCCAATGTTGTCTTTGTTCATAGGGTGCTTTGTCGCTTTCTTCTCCAGTGATTGGAATGCCAAGTGGGGCTAGTATTTCTTCAATGCAAGCGCTTGCAGCGAGGTCTGCGGCAGTTACCGGAGAACCGTCTGCTTTGTCTTGGCTTTCGAAATTTTGTTCGTAAATGGCCATGATGGCCTTGCTTGCGGTAAGTGCAGCTGAAATAGCGAAGCGATATGCTACCGGAAACTTTTGCAATTAGAGTTGCATTTCTGGGACAAATTCTGGCACGACTAAATCACCTTCAGTTTTGGCGATAATTTCTTCAACACTTACACCTGGCGCGCGCTCTAGTAAATGGAATTTACCTTCTTTGATTTCGAGCACCGCAAGTTCGGTTACAACTTTGCGCACACAACCTACTCCTGTAAGTGGCAGTGTACAGGCTTTCAGTATTTTAGATTCACCTGCTTTGTTGCTGTGCATCATGGCAACAATAATATTCTCTGCCGAAGCAACGAGGTCCATGGCGCCACCCATTCCTTTGACCATTTTGCCAGGGATTTTCCAGTTGGCGATATCGCCATTTTGAGAAACCTCCATGGCGCCAAGTACGGTAAGTTGCACATGTTGGCCGCGTATCATGGCAAAAGACATCGCGGAATCAAAGAATGAAGCACCTTCACGAGCTGTGATGGTTTTTTTGCCCGCATTGATGAGGTCTGGGTCTTCTTCGCCTTCAAAAGGAAAAGGACCCATGCCTAAAATACCGTTTTCTGACTGAAACTCTACTTCAATGCCTTCGGGAATGTAGTTGGCAACGAGCGTAGGAATGCCGATGCCGAGATTGACATACCAACCATCTTGTAATTCTTGTGCAATGCGCTTGGCAATGCCTGTTTTATCGAGTGCCATGAGCTTATTGTTTAGAACGAACAGTGCGTTGTTCGATGCGTTTTTCAAATTTTTCTCCTTGGAAAATGCGCTGAACAAAGATGCCCGGCGTATGAATTTGGTTGGGGTCTAGTGAGCCAGCCGGTACGAGTTCTTCTACCTCAGCAATGGTGATTTTACCAGCCATTGCCATCATTGGATTGAAGTTTCGGGCCGTTGCTTTATAGATGAGGTTGCCTTCGGTGTCGCCTTTCCAGGCCTTGACAATGGCGTAGTCTGCAGTAAGGGCGCTCTCTAAAATGTGTGGTTTTCCGTTAAAAATGCGCACCTCTTTGCCTTCAGCTACTTCGGTTCCGAAGCCAGCAGGAGTAAAGAATGCGGGGATTCCTGCACCGCCTGCACGGCAGCGTTCTGCCAAAGAGCCTTGCGGGATGAGGTCTACTTCGAGTTCACCGCTGAGCATTTGACGCTCGAATTCATCGTTTTCACCAACGTAAGAGCTGATCATTTTTTTGACTTGCTTTGCTTGCAACAAAAGCCCAAGACCGAAGTCGTCTACGCCGGCGTTGTTGGAAATGCAAGTGAGGTTTTTGGTGCCCATCTTGACGAGTTGGGCGATGGAGTTTTCGGGAATCCCACACAAGCCAAAACCGCCAACCATGAGGGTCATGCCGTCTTGAATGCCGTCGAGCGCAGCTGCGGGGTCATTTACTACTTTGTTCATGTCTTAAAATTCAAATGGAACCTCTGATTCGTCTACGGTTTCGGGTTGTGGAGCTGCGGTGCAGTCGTAGACCGAAGGGTCGTAGTCGGTTGGTTGGTCGAAATCTCGGGTTGAAAGCGCTATGCCGGGGTCTTTATAGACTTTTTGCATAAAGTAACCATAAATTGGCAAGGCCATTCGACCACCTTGGCCCCAGGTCATGCTTTTAAAGCGCACGGCGCGGTCTTCGGCACCAACCCAAACGCCAGTAACTAATTCTGGGGTTATGCCTACAAACCAACCATCAGAGTTGTTTTGTGTGGTACCGGTTTTACCAGCAGTTGGTGCGCTAATGCCTCCCCAGCTGCGGCCGCCGCGCAGGCTACCGGCTGTTCCAAAATTAACCACACCTTTCATCATTTGCAGCATTTCGTAGGCAACGGTTGCATTTAAAGCTTGTTCGCGGTGTTCTGTAGCGCTATAAATGACTTTTCCGTTGCGGTCTGTGATGCGTTCAATAAAAGTAGGGCGGATGTAAATACCGTTATTTGGGAACACACATTGCGCGGCTACCATTTGCAAAAGGGAGAGGTCCATACTGCCTAAGCACATGGAAGGAACGACGTCGTTGGGGTTGAGTTCAATCTCCATTTTCTTGAGGAGTTTCTCAATTTGGTATGGGCCTCCTGTTTTTTGAACCGGATTGAAATTGCCCATGCGTCCCATGACAGCAACCGTTACCTTATTAGAAGATTGTGCAAGTCCGTCTCGCACCGTTGGAGCAGCTGGCCCCGCTGGACAGTATTGACCTACCACTTTATTGGTGTTATGGTCTACGAGGTCTAGGCAGTATTCGTCGGCAGAAAAGCCTGTGCAAGGATTCACGACTTTCATGGAAAGCGCTGCCGCATAAACAAAGGGTTTGATAGTTGAGCCTACTTGGCGTTTTCCTTGGCGGACGTGGTCGTAGCCAAAGTGCTTGAAGTTGATGCCACCCACCCATGCTTTCACAAAACCGGTGCGTGGGTCTACGGACACCATGCCTGCGTGTAAGAAAGCTTTGTAGTAGCGGATGGAGTCATTGGGGCTCATGACGGTATCGCGTTCGCCTTTTAAACTGAAAACCGTCATTTCGACAGGCAGATTGAATTCTTTATTGATATCTGCTTCTGTCAGGCCTAGGGCAACTAATTTTTTGTAGCGGTCTGAGTTATGGCGTGCAGAGGTCATGATTTGTTCTACAATTTCTGGCTTGATGCTATTGGAGAACGGATAATTTTTAAGACCCTTGTTATTGAGGTCGAATTGAGGCTGAAGTTCGTCTTTGATGTGTCTTTCGACCGCCGCTTCAGCGTAGCGCTGCATAGTGGGGTTAATGGTGGTGTAGATTTTGAGACCATCGGCATCGATATCATATGGGTTGCCGTCTTCTCGCAAATACTTAAAGGTACCGTCGGCTTTTTTGGCTAATAAAATAGACTGTACCTCTGTGCGGAGTTCTTTTCTGAAGTAAGGGGCCATTCCTTCTTTGTGGTCCAAAGAGCGGTAATTGATCACAATTGGTGTTTGGATCAGTTTGTTGTATTCTTCGCGGGTAATTTTCGTGCGCAGGGCTTCGTTACCTTTTTCGCTGTTTTTGAGCCATTGAAACAAAACTTGGTTGCGACGTGAATGGGCTGTGGTAGAGTCTTTTGCGCGGGCTACTAAAATTTCGTCTTTGGTAACTGCACTTAGCGCGATACCTTTGGTTTCAGCAATTTTTGCGCGGTAATTGCGAATTTGATAGCTGTACGGGTTGTAAATCGTTGGGTTCTTGCAAAGACCAACCAAGGTGGCGGCCTCTGACTTGCTTAGATCTTTCGGACTTTTGTTGAAATATACTCTGGAGGCATTTTCGATACCTACTGCATTGTACAAGAAATCGAACTGATTGAGGTACATCGTGATGATTTCTTCTTTGGTAAAGCGTTCTTCAAGGCGCTTTGCAATGATGTTTTCACGGGCTTTCTCACTGACGCGTCGAAATTTGCCAAGGATACCGCCTACATAAGGGAGTTCGAGACGCGTGCCGCTGGCACGTGCGATTTCTTCGCGTTGGCGCTGTTGTAAGGTGAAGAGTAATTTAGCCAACTGTTGTGGAATGGTAGAGGCTCCTCCCGAACGGCCAAATGAGGTGAATGAACGTGCCAAAGCGCGGAAATCTACTCCGGAGTGTTGTACAAAACGTTCATCTTCGGTAGAAATGAGGGCGTCAGTCACAAAAGGTGAAATCTCGCGGTACTTGACACTCGTACGGTTCACTTGCCAAAAACGACCAATTACGGTGTCTTCCTTGACGCTTTTTTTAGCGAGAATGAGTGAAGCCTGAAGTTCAGGTGGGTTGTCGAGCATGGAAACCGGCGGAAGGTCGTCTTCGGACTGCAACAAGAGAATACTTGCCACCAAAAAGAACGGGAGCAAGGCTAAAATCCAGAACAATTTGGTCATCTTTTTTTGTTCTTGCTCATTCAAAACAGTTGCTTTCTTTTTCATAAGTTCTTTTTTACAACGAATTAGCGTAAAACATCTTTGCGTTGCGCATCGAGTTTCAATAATATAAATAGCATGACACTAAACGACATCATGGAAGAGCCCCCGTAGCTAAAAAACGGCAAGGGAATTCCAATGACAGGCGCAAAACCGATGTTCATGCCAATATTGATGGCAAAGTGGTAGAATAAAATCATAGCCACACAATAGGCATAGATTCTATTGAATGCGGCGCGTTGTCTTTCAGCAATAATGATGATGCGGAATAAAACAAAAAAGTACAAACCAAATAAAACGACTACGCCTACAAAACCCCATTCTTCGGCGAACGGACAAAAAATAAAGTCGGTTTCGCTTTCAGGTACGTGGTTGGAGCGAACGCTTGAAACAGAGGCTTCTCGGTACCCTTTTCCTAAAAAGCCACCAGAGCCAACAGCAGCCATGGCGCGGTTGCGGTTGTAGTCGTCGCCGTTGGGGTCTTCACGGAGTCCTAGAAAGAGCTCAATGCGGTCTTTTTGGTGTGCGCGCAGCATATCAAAACCTTTGTCGACGGTAAAACTAATAGTGCTAGCGATGAGTAAACCAAGTGTGAGTACGACCATCATGCGCGAGCGCTCACGGCGCGTACTGAAACGCTGCATAAGCAACCAAGACAGCGCATAAATAAGCAGGAGGCCAAAGATGACGCCAGATGAACCACTTAGTTCGAGGTCCCAACCGAAAAGATTCACGTGAAAAATGACACTATCGAGTAATAGCGTAATAATACTGAGAAATACAAGCGCAAAAAGTATTGGAATAAAGTGCGAACCTACCCATGTCTCTTTGTAGCGTACTCCAGGAATGGCATTGACAAAATTAAGAAGTATCGGGTCAAAAGTGAGTCCTTCGCGGTACATGACAAATAAAAAGGAGGTAAAGACGACAAATGTTCCGGCATCGGGCTGTAAGAGAATAAGCACCATTGGGATCAGTAGAATACTACTTGCGGTAAGTACGGTTCCGGTGGTTTGTTGCTTTACAGTGAGTCCACTGATGTATTTTGCCAGTAAGAGCGAGGTGGAGATTTTGGCGAACTCTGCAGGTTGTACACCAAACGAGCCTACCCCCAACCAAGCGTGAGCGCCGTGAACCGCAGGCATAAATAGCACAATGACGAGGAGTACCAGCGTGGATAGATAAATGGGAATGGCAAACCTTCGGTATATATCGGAGTCAATTAAGAAGACGAGTAGGCCTAAGAACAAAGAAAAGATGATCCAGAAGAGTTGTCGGCCATATTTTTCTGAAAAGTTGAAAATAGAAGGTGCTTCTTCGTTGTAAGCAACGGAATACACGGTTGCTAAGCCCATCAATAGCATCGTGATGAGCGCGCCAAAGAGTGGCCAGTCGAGGTGTTCGGTGAGGCTTTCTTGTTTGCGCATTAATTAGAAGATTGATAAGCAATTTGCGCTTCCATGATGCGCTTTTCTTTATCTGGATCGGAGATTTTCCCCTTGAGGTATTTTTCGATCATTAAAGCGGTAATTGGCGCTGCCCAAGTTCCTCCCCATCCGGCGTTTTCGACAAAAACAGCAATGGCTATTTTGGGTTTGTTCATAGGTGCAAAAGCAAAAAATACGGAGTGGTCTTCGCCATGTGGGTTTTGAACGGTTCCGGTTTTACCGCAAACCATGATGTCTTCTAAGCGCGCCATTTTGCCTGTACCGCCTGGTTCATTGACTACCCTGCGCATTCCTTCAATGACGGGGTCAAAATGCTGGTAGTTGATCATGGTCCAGCGCTTTTTCTTAAATTGAGGTAATGACCCTTTATTGCCAATAGACCTGACGAAGTGAGGTGTATAGTACCAACCTTTATTGGCGATAACAGCAACGATATTGGCCATTTGCAATGGAGTGAGTTTCACTTCCCCTTGACCAATAGAAATAGAACGGATCGTTGAAAATGCCCAAGTGTGATGCCCATACCATTTGTCGTAGAAAGCAGGGTTTGGAATAAGCCCCGGCCTTTGGCCACTGACGTCGGTGTCGAAGATTTCGCCCAACCCAAAGCTGCGGATGTATTTGTACCATTTATTGAGCCCGTACTCGGCATCGGCATTGGTGCTTTTTTTAACACCTTGTTGGATGATGCGGCGCACCGCCATGTAGTAGTAAGGGTTGCAAGAATACTGAATGGCTTCTGCGATATTGCGAGCAGATGGATGGTTGTGGCAACCCACTAAGCTTTTGTCACAAGGGAACCCGGTGTTGGCAGTAATAACACCTTCTTGCATTGCAATAAGGCTTTGCACCAATTTAAAGATAGAACCAGGAGGATATTCTGCTTGTAATGGTCGCGGGAAGAGCGGCAGATTTGGGTCTCGGGCTAGTTTAGGATAATTGGCGCTGATGTTGCGTTTCCCGACAAGTAAATTAGGATCGTAGGAAGGTGCAGAAACCATGCTGAGGATTTCGCCAGTTGAAGGTTCAATGGCGACAATACAGCCTTTTTTATGCATCATGAGCTCTTCGCCATAGGTTTGCAACTCGACGTCCATACCCATTTTTAAAGGATCGGCTTGACGGGCGGTGGTGTCGTATTTGCCATCGGCATAAGATTCGATGGCGTTATTGAGTGCAGAGGTGACAATATATTTAATGCCTTTGATGCCGCGCAGTTCTTTTTCATAAAAACGCTCAATGCCTGCACGGCCTATGTTGTTGCCTGGTTTGTAGAAGCGATCGACTTCGATTTCTTCGCGGTATACTTCTGATAAATAGCCTAAGATGTTGGCTGCACTTTTATAAGGGTAGTTGCGCGCACTGGTGGCTTCTTCGTGGAAACCTTTAAAATTGGCGAGGTGCGGCGCAATTTTGGACATTTCCTCTAGGGTGAGTTCTTTCAGGAAAGGGTAAGCTCGAATGGTTTGGTAATTAGGGGTGCGCTTGCCAGTAATTTTGTTGT
>CANHBA010000089.1 GCA_947458985.1 Flavobacteriales bacterium | reverse complement strand
TTGTGTTTCCATATAAGGGTAGTTTGATAATCAAAAATACAAAAGAAATTGGTGTTATTTATGCGTTTGTGCATCTAACGTGTATCTAATCATGAAATTGCCAACTCACTTCTTTGGTGAAGCGCAAAATGCTGTCTGGGCCAACTGCCGTGAAACGGGCATCGCTGCTTGCTGGATACGTGCCGCCATGATGCATGGCCTCCACAACACTCACGCCTGTTGGTACACTATTCAATATAACGCGCCCGACTTTTTCCTGGATGAAATCGCTCATTATATGATTTAAAAGCGCTGGGTTGTTTGTGAATACACTAGTTGTCAGTTGGCCATTGATTTGGTCAAATAGTGATTCAAGTTGCGCTTCGTTTTCAAAAGCACTTAGAACAGCAAAAGGTCCAAAAACTTCCTCTAATAAACTTGGTTCTTTCAAAAGGAGTTCAAGTTCGGCCTGAGCCAAGCCCCAGCGTCCTAAAATACCAATTGCATTTTGATGGCTTTGATACTTTGTGACGCCTTTGATTTGAAAAACTTGGCGTTTGCGCGCCTCAAACTTCTGAAAAATATCGGGGTGTAGCATTGGTGCGGCAACTTGGGCGGTCAGCGCGTTTAAAAGTGCCTTCTTAAAAGTTTCAAAATGCTGCTGTGCAACAAGGAGTAGGCCGGGTTTGGTGCAGAACTGACCTGCGTCTGTGCAAATAGAACGCGCTAATTGCTGCGCAATAATTTCTATTTGAGCTGTGTCGATATCTGAACAGATAACCACCGGATTGAGGCTGCCCATTTCGGCAAAAACAGGTATGGGGTTGGGTCTTTGTGCAGCGAGGTCCATGAGCGCGCGGCCACCTTTGATGCTGCCTGTAAAGCCGATAGCTTTGATTTGTGGATGACCGGCAAAAGTGTTGGCCCAATGAAAGGTGTTGTCAAGGACATGACTAAAAATAGTTCGCGGTAATTGGAGTTCTTGTAAAGCGCGTTCAATGCAGCTTGACACGGCAATACTCGTGCCCACATGCATAGGATGGGCTTTGACTACAACACAGCAACCCGCCGCTAGTGCAGCAACAGTGTCACCACCCATGGTGGAATATGCCAGCGGAAAATTAGAGGAACCCAACACTAAAACAGGGCCGAGGGCTATGCGCTTTTTGACAAGGGTTTTGTTTTCAGCCGAAAGTACATTTTGCTTTTCCCAGGTGCATTTTTGAATGTGTGTGGCAAAAAGCGAGATGGTATGCGTTAGTCGCGCAAATTCTGTTTCAAAGCGAGCAATAGAAAGGCCGCTTTCTTGGCAGTATATTTTTTGAATAGCGGTTTTGTCACTTTCTAGGAAACTGGCGATGCGCAACAATAACTCTGCTCTTAGTTGGGGAGCTGTGTTTCTAAAGAAGGATTGATCAGAACGGATGTTGTTTTCCCATTCTTGCAAGAAGGATGCAGGTGTTGGGAAATACAAATGGGTATCCCAGGTGTTTTGGGAAGCTTGAAAGGTCCTGAAACCTTTTGACATTGGCTTAGGCCTCGGTAAGCTCAAAATGATAGCTCTCCATGATTTGGTTGGCTAACATTTTTTTGCACGCGGTATCAACCATTTGTTCTGCTTCAGCCATGCTTGCGGCTTCAACAAATAGTCGGATGTGTTTGCCAATGCGAACGCCATCAATTTGGGCGAGCCCGATGTTTTTCATGGAATTGGTTACGGCTTTTCCTTGTGGGTCTAGAAGCGCGTCGAGGGGCATGACGTCGATTTCAGCTTTGAATTTCATGTTTTTTGAATTGAAAATTTTCAATGATGGATAAAATCAGGTACAAAATTACGATTATTGGAATGGCCCAAACCAAAAAAAGTGGAATACTTATCAACGAAATGAGGAGTAATAAGTAGCGGTATTGGTTGCCGCTCCATGCAAAGTTTTTGAATTTGAGCGCTAGTAATGGCAATTCAGTCACCATTAATACAGCAAACAACACCGAAATAACACTGAGTGTATAACAATCAAACACACCGTAAATGAAAGCAGACTGATGGCTCCAATTGGGAAGTTCAAACCAAAAGTAGAGCGGAAAGAACGCGTAGAAAATGGTGGCAGTTGGGGTAGGGACACCAATGAATTTGTCTGTTTGGCGTTCGTCGATATTGAATTTGGCCAAGCGAAATAACGCAAAGAAAGGAATGATGAGTGCTGCAAAAGGTAAATACTGAATAGAGGCGTTGTAGGTGTTGTTGCGGCCATAAAAGAAGGCGGCTTTCCAGTCGATGAGTTGGGCTACGACATATTCTTGAGACACACCGCCATAGCTTTGAACACCTTGTGCGTTTTTCATGAGCCCACTTTGGTCAATACCAACAATGATCATGACAAACATGAAAATACCAGGGGCCACGCCAAAACTAACGAGGTCGGCCAGAGAGTCGAGTTGTTTGCCGAGCAGGCCATTGGTTTTGGTAAAGCGTGCCACAAAACCATCTAAGAAATCGAGTATAGCGGCGATGGCTAGCGCATAAACAGCCCAGTCGAGCCTACCGCTCAAACTGAAAATAATAGAGCAAATACCGCCAAGTAGGTTAAAAGAAGTAATGAGATTAGCCAGGCCAAACATGTTTGCGTTTTTTGTAAAAGTACCTATTAAACACAATTTTTTGTGCAATTTTGAGTTTTTGTAACATGTTTTCAATCAAAACCACCTTCTTTACCACTTTAGTGGGGCTTTCTGTGGCTTATGCCCAAGATTTCAATCCGAAATACGCCAATGAATTCCTAAACATGGGCGTGGGTGCGGATGCACTCGGAATGGGCTCGGCGGTTGTTGCCGATGTACAGGGGCTTACAGCAGGTGTCTGGAACCCAGCGGGCTTGTTGCAGCAAACGCAACAAACGGAAATCGGCCTGATGCACGCCTCTTACTTTGGTGGTTTGGCTGCCTTTGATCATTTGGGTGCTTCTAGGCGCGTCAACAACCAAACTGTGGTTGCTCTCAACTTGCTCCGCCTCGGCGTCGACAACATTTACAACACCACCCAACTCATAGACAATCAAGGCAACATCGACTACAGCCAACTTCAAACTTTTAACAGTGCCGACTACGCCCTAATCGGTTCCATTGCCAAGCCAACGCGTGTTGCCAACTTGAGTTTAGGGCTGAGTGCAAAAGTGCTCTACCGCCACATCGGATCTTTCGCAAAGGCTTATGGCTTTGGTTTTGATGCGGGCTTGCAATACCGCCCGAGTAAATATTGGTCGGCAGGTGTGAGTTTGCGCGATGCCACCAGTACATTTAGCGCCTGGACCTACAACCTTAGCCCCGAAATGCAGGCCACTTTCTTAGAGACCAACAACGAGCTGCCACAAAATGGCATCGAACAAATGCTACCAAGAATAGTTCTTGGTATTGCGGGTAAACTCCCACTCAAGAGTGAAAAATACGAACTCGGTGGCCAGCTCAACGCCGAAGTAACTACAGACGGCCCGCGCAACACGCTGGTTTCGGGCAAGGTATTTTCTATTGACCCAAGAGCAGGTGTATTCCTCAACTACGATCATAAATTAACCTTGCGTACAGGCGTGTCGCAGTTTCAGTATTTCCTAGATTTCGACGAGACCAAAAAATTAGGTCTACAACCGCATTTGGGCGCAGGTGTGGTACTTCAAAACTGGACTATCGATTATGCGTTTACGCGCTTGGGTTTGGGGGGAGAGGGTTATTTCACCCATTTGTTTTCCCTGAAATGGGCGTTTTCTGCCAAAGGCTGATCAGAAAAATTTACAACTGAAAATAGCGGTGTCGTCTACATAAGGCAGGCCGCCTTTCCAATCTTCGAGTTTGGAAAAAATAATGTCGTTCATGTCTTCCATTTTGAGCGCAGAGAACGAACGCACCTGCTTAATGAGTTGCTCAAGGCCAAATTGTGCGCCTTTTTCATTTTCAAGTTCAACCACGCCGTCGGTAAAAAGTACCATCGTAGATTTCGCCTGCATTTGCATTTTGCCTACATGTACAAAAGGTAGCTCGTCGAGCATGCCCAAGCCAATACAACCATCTGTCAGCAAGGTGGTGGTTTTTCCACTCAAAATAAATGGCTGGTTATGCCCCGCATTGACATACTGCAATTGCCGCGTGTAGGCGTTGTAGTGCGCAATGAAAAACGTAATGAATTTTTCGCCTTTCGCATTTTTCATGACCAACTTGTTGAGTTCTTCCATCAGAAAGGTGAGTTCAAAACGTTGGTATTTAAAGAGCGTGCGAATAGTTGCTTGAAAATTTGCCATCAGTAGGGCCGCAGTGATGCCTTTGCCGCTTACGTCACCGATACAAATGATATATTCTTCGTCGCCGAGCGGAATGAAATCATAGAAGTCGCCGCCAACTGCATGCCGAGGGATGTAGCGCCCCGAAATATCCATTTTCTTGTTGGAAGGCAGTTCTTGCGGAAACAATAATTTTTGCATTTCTGAAGCCAGTTCAAGTTCTTTTGAAATTTGCTCTTTGATGACGTTCTGAGCACTCAGCTTGCGGTTTTCAAGTGCCACACAAAGAATATTCGTGAGGGTATGAGCGAAAGAAAAATGGGCAAGTTCGAGTGCTTCGGTCTTGCTATTTGTGGAGAGGAGTAAATAGGCGAGTGGTTTGTCGTGGTGATCTATAGGAATGACCGCTTGAAAATCTTGAAGGATGCTGCTATTTGAGGAGGCAACAAGTGTAATTTCTTTAAAGCGGGAGAGTTCTGTGGTAACCTCATTTAGGACCAACTTGTTTTTATAACCACTTTTAACAGGCAGCAACCACTCTTCTTGCTTGAGTAGTAAAACAAAACGATTAAAATGCAATTGTTCTTTTAAAATGAAGGTAAAGATTCGGTACAGTTGCTCAATCGCTAAATCTGCATTAATGGCGTTGGTCAGCTCTAGAATGGAGTGCAAACGGTGGTCCTTGAGTTCAAGGTGAGATAAAGCTGATGACTGGCTATTTTGCATATGGGACGCCTATTGTGACAAATGTATAGGCTTTGTACCTTGCTCAAATGGAGTGCCCTGAGAACTTATGAAAGTGAGGTTGTTCAAAGCGGTTTTTGAATTTCCTGCATTTCTGTAAAAAAGTTCTTGTTTTTCAAGAAGAAATACCTATCTTTGCATTCCATTTTCGAAAAGTAATACAAATGAAAAAAGATATCCACCCTTCAGATTACCGCCTAGTAGTGTTCAAAGACATGTCTAACGAGTATGCGTTTATCTGTCCTTCTTGCGCTGAAACCAAAGAAACTATCTCTTGGGAAGACGGCAATGAATACCCATTAGTGAAGCTTGATATCTCACACAAGTCGCACCCGTTCTTCACAGGTATCGCACAATTCGTGGATACAGCAGGACGTATCGATAAATTCAAAAACCGTTACGGTCGTCACATGAAATAATTGACGCTACGCTAGTTTTTACATTTCTAGCTACTGCATATTAAAGGCTCCTATTTGGGGCCTTTTTTTATGCGCTTCGGTTTCTTAGCTTGCAAATTTAGCGGCGGCCCGCGAAAGCCGATCGTTCATGGCAAGCCCGAGCCCATTGTTTGGGAAGGGTTCTACATAAATCTTTAGAACTTGTGCTGCGTCGGCCTCGTGCAATGCTGCATACAAATTGCGCGCAGCTTCAGTGAGCGCTGCATCCTGACTCAAGACCAAGTGTGGGCCAGTAATGAGCTCATTTTTGCCGATTGTAATTTGCAGCGCATTTTGGTTTTCATGTGAGGGTTTGAAGCCTAAAAACAAGGGGGTTTGGGTGGCGTAATGGTGCTTGACCATCCCGCTCGTCAGTACGCCGTTGTGCTCATGAACTTTTGCCGCAGGGCTGTAGCCCAATACTTCGGCGAGTGCTTCTGTGGTAACGCCGCCGTGTCTGTAAATCAGCACGCGCTCGTTCTCGAGACCAATAATAGTAGATTCCAAACCTTCCCAGCAAGCACCGCCATCGAGAATGTAAGGAATGCGCCCGGTGAGTTGCTCTAAAACGTGTGTAGCCGTTGTTGGGCTCAGTTGGCCGTATAAATTGGCGCTAGGTGCAGCAAGGGGCCTTCCGAGCGCAGAAAGGAGTTCTTGCAGCGTCGGATGCTTCGGAAAGCGAATGGCAACGGTGTCTTGCCCGCCGGTAATGAGTGGGCTGACCAAACTGCTTTTGGGAACAATAAAAGTGAGCGGGCCAGGGCAGAAGACACTTGCTAATTTCTGGAATATTTCAGGAAATACGTCGATGTAGGGCAAAGCTTGTGTTAGGCTGGCAAAATGTAAGATCAGCGGGTTGGATGTTGGTCGGCCTTTGGCTTTGAAAATATCCAAAATAGCATCGTCGTTGTTGGCATCAGCAGCTAGGCCATAGACGGTTTCGGTCGGGACGCCAACGGTTTGGCCACTTTGAAGTAAAGTGAGTGCTTTGTTGAGGTCTGTGCCAATCTCGGTGTTCATGGAGCAAAGTTAGTGTAAACTTAAAAAAAGTACTTGTTTTTACTTGAACAAATGATTTTTGAGTGTACCTTTGTCTAGAACAATTCTAAATAAGATGCAAGTCATTCTCGCCGACAGCAATGAGCTCATCCGTTTGGGTTTAAGAACCATCTTAAACGCCCAGGCGGGTATCAGTATTGTAGGCGAAGCCAAAAACCAAGACGAACTCTTGGCTCAGCTCAAAACCTTTGGCGCCGATGTCGTGCTCATCGACTTCACCTCCCACGGCTTCAGCATCGATATCGTTCCAAAGGCGCTTTCTAAATTCAAAGACCTCCGCTTTGTAGCCATCACCGAGGCCCAACATGCGCCAATTCTCATTGACGCGCTCAAGTCTGGGGTTACTAGCTATGTCAAAAAAGATTGCGAACTCGCCGAAATCATCGACGCCGTTAAAGAAACCGCTCAAGGCAAGCAGTTTTTCTGTGGTCAAATTTTAGAAACCATCCAAAAAGCCAATATAGACTTAGAAGAGCTCCATACTGAGGAATTCAGTTGTGGCCCTGTTGTGCTTTCCGACAGAGAAAACGAAATCATTACACTCATCGCCGAAGGGCAAACCAACGAGCAAATTGCCGAGTTTCTTTTCTTGAGCAAACACACGGTCAATACGCACCGCAAAAACATCATGGCCAAATTGGGTGTAAAGAACACCGCTGGCATCGTAATGTACGCCGTGAAGACAGGTTTGGTGTCGCCAAATCGCTTCTTGTTTGCTCCTAGCCTCAACTAGTTAAAAGGCGACGCTAAATTTCAGATTGAAAAGTCGCTGCGTCAGGTAATTCGGCACCGAGTAAAACTTCCCTTGCACATCCTGAATCCATTGCTTTGAAAGCACGTTATTGACTCCAAGAATATTGAAGATCTCCAAAGATATGAGCGCTTGATCGAGTGCTTGCCAACCTTTTTTACCCTGTTTGATTTCGGATTTGTTGTGCAATAAATCGTAAGACAGCCCGAGGTCTACTCTAAAGTAAGATCGGATGCGCAGTGTGTCTTTGTAGCGCGTAAAGTCCGGCGGCCCGTAGGGAAGTCTTGAGCCATATTGCAAGCCCATTTGTACTTTAAAGGCTTCGTAGCCTGGCATTTGGTCTTGTACGAGTGCACCGAAGGTGAGCCATTGGTCGGTTGGGCGCGGAATAAAACCTGGTAAAATGACCGCGGAGTCTACGACAGTTTGGTCTTCGCTGTAGCCAAAAATGATGCGTTCTCCGGCCGCGTTATAGTAGTTGGTGTAGGAGTCGCCTTTGATGTCTTCTTTGGTGGAGAGCAAACCTAGTTTGAAGAAAGATTGAATGCCTTCTACAAACTCGCCGTGTACGTTGATGTCTAAGCCATAAGCGTAGCCAACCGCGTTGTTGTTGGCGTAGTAGCGGGTGCGCACGTTTTCGATTTCATAAGGGTTGAGGTCCCAGAGGTATTTGTAGTAAAGTTCGGTGTTGAGTTTAAATGGTGTTTGGCGGCCCCACATCTGAAACAAGAATTCAGAACCTGCCACTACATGCAAAGATTTTTGAGCCAGCACTCCTAAAGCTAATTGACCATCAAAGGTTCTGAACTCGCGGTAAAATGGCGGTTGGTAGTAAAGCCCAGTAGACAACTTAAAGAGCAAGCCACGGCGCACTGCCTTGCCATTTTGCCACATGTAGGCCGCAGGCGCATAGGAGAAACTGAGGCGGGGCGTGAAGTAAGGTTCTTTATTGATGCTCGTGTAGCCACCGCGGAGCCCTAACTGGAAATTCAGCCTGCGGGTAGAGATGTCGAGGGTGTCGGTCCAGGTTTTTTGGTGACCATTTTCTTCATAAACGCCCGATACAATTTTGTTGCGCTGTACTTTTGTCCAGGAATTCGACCATTGTACAAAGGCGGTGCTGCGGTAGCCATCTAGCGCAAGATTGCCTTTGATGGTTTCGAACAAAACAATTGAATCGGGTTGTGTTTGCGGCAGGCTGTAACCAGAAGAGTCGATGAGGCGCCACTCGCTGAGCTGATCCTTGAA
>CANHBA010000088.1 GCA_947458985.1 Flavobacteriales bacterium | reverse complement strand
GCGCTGCACTTTAAAATTGGCGAACAACACATCGGCGAACTGGCCATTATGGACTTGCAAGCATTGCAAGATTGGTGTGCCAAATTACCCGACATGCTCAACGAGCAAGCGTTGTTTATCGGTAAAGAAATCATCAAAGAAATCAATGCGCGCTTAGGGTTTATTCTGGAAGTAGGTTTAGATTACCTCACTATGCATCGCAGTGCGAAGACACTCTCGGGCGGCGAAGCACAAAGGATCAGATTAGCCACCCAAATAGGCACCGAACTGCTCAATGTGCTCTACATTCTCGACGAACCATCCATTGGACTGCACCAACGCGACAACACCAAACTGATCCGTTCCCTCACCAAACTCCGAGACATCGGCAATACTGTGTTGGTGGTTGAACACGATAAAGAAATGATGGAAGCAGCAGACTACATTGTAGATATAGGCCCAGGAGCTGGACGCCACGGCGGCCAAATCGTTTTTGCCGGGACCTACGCCGAAATATTGAAAAGTACTACGGTCACCGCGGGATATCTTAGTGGAAAAAGAAACATTGAAATACCGCTAAAAACGAGAAACGGAAACGGAAACTTTCTGCAATTAATAGGGGCAACTGGCCACAACCTCAAGAACGTAGACATCCAAATTCCACTAGGTACCTTTACTTTTATCACAGGTGTTAGCGGCAGCGGCAAGTCGTCTTTGATCAATCAGACGCTCTTCCCCATTTTGATGAATCATTTCTACGACCCCATTCGTTCCCCTTTGCCCTTCAAGCAAATCAAAGGCTTGGAGCACCTCGATAAAGTCATTGAAATTGACCAAAGCCCCATTGGCCGTACACCACGCTCCAACCCCGTCACTTACACAAAAGTTTTTGACGAAATCAGGAGTTTGTTTGCCAGCATGCCAGAAGCCTTGATCCGCGGTTATAAAGCTGGAAGATTTTCTTTTAATGTGGCTGGTGGCAAATGCGAAACCTGCAATGGCGGCGGGATGCGCTTGATTGAAATGAACTTTTTACCCGATGTTTATGTGCTATGCGAACAGTGTAATGGTAAAAGGTACAATAACGAAACACTCGAGGTTCGCTACAAAGGCAAAACCATCGCTGATGTCCTACAAATGACCATTTCAGAAGGCTGCATATTCTTTGAGAATCAGCCCAAAATACACCGCATGCTCCTCACTTTGGAAGAAGTGGGCTTGGGTTATGTACAACTCGGACAATCTTCCACCACTCTTTCCGGAGGAGAAGCCCAGCGTATCAAATTAGCTGCTGAACTCGCCAAGCGCGCAACCGGCAAAACCATATACATTTTAGATGAGCCTTCTACTGGGCTCCATTTCGAGGATATACAACTATTGCTTAAGGTTTTGCAAAGACTTGTAGACGAAGGCAACACCGTTTTGGTCATTGAGCACAACCTCGACATGATCAAAACTGCCGACTACATCATCGATATCGGACCCGAGGGCGGACAGCGCGGCGGTCAAGTCCTATTTGAAGGCACACCGCGGCAAATGATGAAAAAGGCTCAAAAAGTGTCCTACACTGCAAAATATTTGGCCCAAGAATTAAAAAAGCGTTAATTTTGACGCTCCTAAGTTAGTAACGACAAAAAAATTATAAAATGGCAGTAGAAATTACAGACCAAAACTTTGATGAGCTCGTCATGAAATCTGACAAGCCAGTGATCATTGATTTTTGGGCAGAGTGGTGTGGTCCGTGTCGCATGATCGGTCCAGTTATTGAAGAAATGCACCAAGAATACGAAGGAAGAGCCCTTATCGGCAAAGTAAACGTTGACCACAACATGGGCGTTTCTGCTCAGTTTGGTGTACGCTCCATTCCAACCATTCTTTTTATTAAAAACGGCGAAGTCGTCGACAAATCGGTAGGCGCTGTTCCTAAAGCAGTTCTTGCAGAGAAGTTAGACGCACTCATGTAAATTTAAAAGGGAGGTCACTCCCTTTTTTTATGCCATGGAATCATTCTGGAGAAGACTTCGTTATTACGGCCTAGGTTTCGGACTCGGCCTCATTCTTACTTTCGGTATATTCAATACCAGAGGTTGTAGCTGGATGCCTGAAAACCGCGTCAAAGAAGCCATCAATAAGCGCATTTGGATCATCGATAACCGAGATGTACGTACTTTTTACAACGACCACAAACTCAACGATAAAAAGTTTTACAGACTGATCCAAGACGCAGACATCTCCTTTACCAAAAGCATCCGCAGCGGCCGTCACAAAGTCTATGACCTCACTTTTACAGACGGTAACAACAAAGAAGCGCATTGCTTGGCCCGCATGACCGACGAAAGCTTCGTTGTCGAATTCATTCCGTTTGTACGCAGTGTTAAAGTGCTCAAAAAAGCGCTAAAAAATAGAAAAGGTACTGCTTACGGCGCCGGAATAGTACATGCACCCAAAAACAAAAATTTAGTTTATTCCGACACAAGCCCGGGCATCAAAGAGCACCTTCGCGCGCTCGGCATAAACAACGATATCCAACTTCAAAAAGAACTTTTGAGTGGATTCTTTGAATACCAAAAATCGAGGCTCAATGAACAACCAAGACCCGTTCATGTCTTTCAATTTCGACCAACCTTGCGCCCTAGGCTTCAGGTTACGGCTACCTGCATTTGGTACAAAGACAAGATCAAAGTTTACAGTATCAGCGAAGAACGCCTCCACTTTTAGTATAATTCACACTTTTTATTGCAAAATTGTTTAAAAGTAAGGTGTATTCACCACTTCCTTGCCATAGGTTTTTTTAACTTTGACTTATGGAATTTACAGCCGCGCAAATTGCTGGATTACTCAACGGTGAAGTTACCGGCAACCCCGACGTCTCCGTTAGTAGCTTGGCTAAAATCGAAGAAGGCCAGACCGGTGCGCTGAGCTTTCTTTCCAATCCAAAATACGAGCCCTACATCTACACCACCGGCTCAAGCATTTGCATTGTCAACCAAACCTTTGTGCCATCCAAGGCGCTTCCATCCACACTCACCCTCGTAAAGGTTGCCGATGCCTACGCTTGCTTTGCGCAGCTTTTGGCACTCTACGACAGCATGAACAAAAAAGAAGCGGTCATTGAACAGCCCTCCTTCATTCACGAAAGCGCTCAAATTGGCGAAAACGTCTATATCGGCGCTTTTGCATATATTGGAGCCAATGTGCAAATCGGCGCTAATTGCCAAATTCACCCCCATGTTGTCATCCAAGAACACACAATTATCGGTGACAACACCACAATTTACCCTTCGGTGAGCATCTACAAAGATTGCCGCGTCGGGGCGCGCTGCGTTGTTCACGCCGGCACCGTCATTGGTTCAGATGGCTTTGGATTTGCCCCAGACGAAAATGGTGTATTCAGCAAAATCCCACAAATCGGCAATGTCGTCATTGAAGACGACGTCGAAATCGGATCCAATTGCAGCATAGACCGCGCCACCATGGGATCCACCTTCATCAGAAAAGGCGTCAAAATAGACAACTTGTGCCAAATTGCACACAACGTAGACATCGATCAGCATACGGTGATGGCCGCGCAAGTAGGCATTGCAGGCTCGGCCAAAATTGGCAAACACGTCATGATCGGCGGCCAAACAGGCATTGCCGGGCATCTCAGCATTGCAGACCACACCAAAATTGTGGCGCAATCCGGCATCCCATCCACAGTCAAAAAAGCCGACACCCTCATGGGCACACCGGCCATTCCAATTAATGATTACAAGCGCTCCCATTTTGGCTTTCGGAAATTACCGGGCCTGATCAACAAAATTTACGATTTAGAAAACCAACTCAAAGAGCTGCTGAAAAATAAAGAAGCATGACAGAACAACAACGCACCATTAAAGAAGCCATCGTATTCGAAGGAGTTGGCTTACATACCGGCGAAAAAGTACGCTTAGAAATATGTCCAGCACCCGCCAACCACGGTTATAAATTCCAACGCACCGACCTCGACAACCAACCCATCATCAAAGCCGATGTCGATTACGTCGTATCTACCGAGCGCGGCACTACCCTCGAACAAAACGGTGCGCGCGTTTATACCACCGAACACGTCCTTGCTGCCCTTTACGGCTGCCAAGTAGACAACGCCCTGATCAAACTCAACGGCCCCGAAATTCCAATCATGGACGGAAGCGCACTTCCATTTGTGAAGTCCATCGAAGCCGTTGGCTATGAAGAACAAGATGCCGTTCGCGAATACTTCGAACTCACCGAAAACATTCCCTGGGAAGACCTCGATAAAGGCATCGAATTCTTAGCCATTCCAGATGTCAACTACCGCCTTACCGTCATGGTAGACTACAACTCGCCAGTACTTGGCACCCAGCACGCCAGCATGTATCACATTGGCGAATTCAAAAAAGAAATTGCCCATTGTCGCACTTTTGTGTTTCTCCGAGAACTTGAGTTCTTGGCTAAAAATAACCTCATCAAAGGCGGCAACCTCGACAACGCAATTGTCCTTGTAGACCGCGCAGATGTCAGTCAACAAGAACTCGACACACTTGCCGATCTTCTTGGCAGAGAAAAGCTACAAGTCAGCATGGACGGCATTGGCGTACTCAATAGCAGCAAGTTGCAATGCGAAAACGAACCTGCTCGCCACAAACTTCTCGACATCGTCGGTGACCTCGCGCTTGTTGGCAAACCCATCAAAGCACATATTCTTGCCGCACGCCCAGGCCACTCGGGCAATGTCCGCTTTGCCAAAGTGCTCAAAGAGCAAATCAAAAAGCAACAACAAGCTGGCCGTATATTCGACCTCAGTAAAGACCCACTCTACACCACCCAAGACATCGAAGGCATGCTACCGCACCGCTATCCATTCTTGATGGTCGACAAAATCATGGAAATTCACCCTACTTCAATTATCGGCGTGAAAAACATCACCATGAACGAACCCATTTTTACAGGGCATTTTCCGGGCAACCCAGTGTTTCCTGGCGTTCTTCAAATAGAAGCCATGGCACAGGTTGGTGGTATTTACGCGCTTTCTCAAGTAGAAGATCCACACCTCTACTCTACCTATTTCATGAAAATTGACAACGTCCGCTTCAAGCAAAAAGTCGTCCCTGGCGACACCGTTGTATTTGAGCTCGTGCTCAACTCCCCTATTCGAAGAGGTTTGGTAGAAATGACCGGTACTGCATACGTAAATGGCAAGGTAGTTTCAGAAGCCAGCATGCTCGCACAAATTATCAAAGACAAAGCAGAATGATTTCGAACCTCGCTTCTGTTTCTCTAGATGCCCAAATTGGTCAAAACGTGCGTATTGACCCCTTTGCTGTTATTCACCCAGATGTCATTATTGGCAACGGTTGCCACATCCACTCCAATGCAGTGCTCTATCCAGGCACCCGAATTGGCGAAGATTGCGATGTTTTCCCGGGAGCTAGTGTTGGCGTAATACCCCAAGATCTGAAATTCGGCAACGAATACACCACCGTAGAAATCGGCAACAACACTAAAATCCGCGAGTGTGTCACCATCCACCGCGGCACCAACGACAAACTCAAAACGTCCATCGGCGACAACTGCCTCTTAATGACCTACGTGCACATCGCCCACGATTGCCAAATCGGCAACAACGTTATTTTAGCGAGCTACACCGGGCTTTCAGGCCACGTCACCATAGACGACTGGGCCATTCTCGAAGGCAAAGCCGCTGCCCAACAATTTACACATATTGGCAAGCATGCTTTCATTGGCGGTGCTTCCCTCATCCGAAAAGACGTACCCCCTTATGTGAAAGCAGCCAGAGAACCACTTGCATTTGCAGGAGTAAATTCAGTAGGCCTAAGAAGACGCGGCTTTACAGAAGAACAAGTACGAGAAATCGAAGATATCTACCGCATCCTTTATGTTCAGAACAGCAATGTATCCAAAGGCATCAAGGTAGTAGAAGAAACAATGGCAGAAAGTCCACTAAGAGCAGAAATCATCGGCTTTATTCAAAAAGCCGAAAACGGCGTAATTCGCGGCATGATATGACCCTACAACGCGCACAAGAAATTGACCTTCAAATTGTCGACTACGCTTTTGGAGGCCGCGGAATTGCAAGACTAGAAACCGATAAAGGACCATTTGTTATATTCGTAGACAACACCTTTCCAGGGCAATTCGTTCGGGCAAAAATAGAAACCAAACGCAAAACCTTTGCCGAAGCTAAATTACTTGAAGTACTGAAGCGCGCCGACATCGAAACCGTTTCTGAATTTCAAGAAATTTCTGGTGGCCCCTATATTCATGTTCCTGTTGCTACACAAGAACAATACAAAAAAGAGAGTACGCTTTCCACGTTTACACGCCTTAGTGGCATCCAAGACAGCAACGACAAATTTGATGGCTTCATTTCGTCGCCCGCTCACTACCACTACCGCAACAAAATGGAATACAGCTTTTCGTGCATCGAACACGATTTGCAAACCAACGAAGAACTCGACGACGCCTTTGCCTTAGGTTTCAAAAGACGCGGCACTTGGTGGAAGGTCGAAAGCCTCAACAAAGCGAGCGGCCTCTTCGATCAAGACTGGGAAAACAAACTTAGAGAAATCCGCATATTTCTGCAGCAAACCGGGCTTCCGGCCTGGCATCCGCCTCAAAAGAAGGGTTTCTTCAGACATATCGTGGTCCGAAAGTCTTTCTTGAATGACCAATTATTGATCAACTTAGTCACCTCCAACGAAGGGATTGAACATTTTGACATTCAGGCTTTTGCCAATTTTATACAAGCACTTCACCCAGGCAGAATTGCCGGGCTTTGGCATACCATCAACGACAACGTTGCAGACCGCGCTAAAATCGAAAACGGACATTCCACGCTTGTTTTTGGACAAGCTGTCATTGAAGAAGAGCTCGCTGGTTTGCGTTTTCAAATCAGTATGGAAAGTTTCTTTCAAACCAACCCAGCCTGTGCTGAACTCCTCTACGACAAAGCACTCGACTACCTATTTGAAGACCCCTTCGAACCTGGCGACATCGCAATGGACCTCTTCTGCGGCACCGGTACCATTGGTCAATTGATGGCCAAGCGCAATTCAACGGTGCGCATTATTGGCGTGGATATCGTAGAAAAAGCCATCGAAGATGCACGTCAAAACGCCGCCAAAAACGGCATCCACAGCGTTGAGTTTTTTGCAGCCGACGTCGGCAAATTCCTACGAGAATACCCTGATTTTCAAGGAAAAATAAAGCGCATCATGCTCGACCCTCCAAGAGCAGGTATCGCACCTAAAACACTTCAAAAAGTCATTGCTCTCGATGCAGATAGCATCGTTTACATCAGCTGTAATCCTTCTACACAAGCTCGCGACGCCGCAACCCTCACAGATGCAGGCTATGTTCTTGAAAAATATGCTTTAGTGGACCAATTTCCACATACCGGCCACATCGAATCTATTGCCAAATTTAAAAAAGCATGAAAGTAGAAGTTCTCGCCATTGGCGACGAATTGCTCATTGGGCAAACCATCAACACCAATGCAGCTTGGTTAGGCCAAGAAATGTCCAGCCGTGGCTACCAAGTTCAACGCGCGCTTGTCATTGAAGACAAACCCGATGCCATTACCAAAGCACTCGAAGGTATTTTACCCAGCAGCAATTGCATCGTCATTACAGGAGGTTTAGGCCCAACCAAAGACGACCTCACCAAATACACATTAGCCACTTATTTCGATAGTCCGCTAGAAATCCACCAGGCTACCCTCGAGCAAATCGAAGGATTTTTTGCAAGCCGCAACAAACCAATGCTCGAAGTAAACGTGCAACAAGCTGCGCTCCCCATTAAAGCGACAATCCTAAAAAACAGACGCGGTACTGCTGCGGGTATGTGGTTTGAACAAAACGGTGTCATTTTCATTTCCTTACCCGGCGTTCCGTATGAAATGAAAACCATCATGACTGAAGAAGCCTTTCCGCTGCTTGAACAACGCTATGCTGGGGCTACACTTTACCATAAAACCATGCATACGCAAGGTATTGGCGAGTCTTTTTTAGCAGATCAAATTGCAGACTGGGAAGACCGCGTTAGAGCTGTAGGCTTGGGCTTAGCCTACCTTCCATCCCCTGGTATCGTCAAACTAAGGCTCAGTTCCTATACCGGAAAAGAAAATGAAGTGCAAATAGCTGCTTTCTTTAACGAATTGGAACACCGTATTCCAGAACATATTTTTGGTTACGACGACTGCAGTTTAGAAGCCGCACTTGGTGCACAATTGCTAGATAAAAACGCTACCATTGGCACCGTCGAAAGCTGTACAGCAGGATTATTAGCCCAACACATTGCTAGCATTTCTGGCGCATCAGCCTATTACCAAGGAGCGCTTTTGACCTATTCCAACGACCTAAAAGTCAAAATAGCACAAGTGAATACCGATACATTAACCAAATTTGGAGCTGTGAGCGAAGAAGTAGCCATAGAAATGGCCGCTAACGGTCGCCAACTATTGGGTGTTGACTATTGCTTATCCACTACTGGTGTTGCAGGCCCAACAGGTGGAAGCCCGGAAAAACCCGTTGGTTTGGTTTGGGTAGGCCTCAGCGGCCCCTCCGGTACCATTGC
>CANHBA010000087.1 GCA_947458985.1 Flavobacteriales bacterium | reverse complement strand
CTTCAATTACTACCTTTCCGACATCAAGCTTTTCCATGACAACGGTTTGCAAACCAACTTTACAACCGATATCTGGTTGCTCACACCTGAACAACACAGCCTTTATCTGGGCAATTTGAATATCAATCAGCTAGATTCAATCAACTTTACGGTTGGTGTTCCTAAGCGCTACAACACCCAATCAGGTGCCCTCGCGCAAGATATCTCTACCTACCCAGACTCCCATGCGCTCAGTTTTCAGAGCCCATCCATGTATTGGGGCTGGGCCTTTGGTTACATGCACATGATTATCGGCGGCAAAGCAGACAGCAACAACGACGGCGTTCCCAATGCCTATTTTGAAATGCACAACCTCGGCAACAACAACCAACAAAGTGTCACGTTGCCCAGTGTTCAAACCAATTCCGGTAATCAAATTGACCTCAACTACACCTGCAATGTCGACCGCTGGCTCAATCAAATGCCGCTTTCAAGTGTTGGTGTTCTCCACGGCGATACCGGCCTCAACCAACAAATACTTCAAAATGTGAACAGTCAAGAAGTTTTCACATTAGCAGCAAATGCCAATACGCAAGAAAACAACACTTCCCAACTAGCCTTTATACAAACTGACAGCGAATTTACTTTTAGTGTAAAAAACAACCATACAATCAAAAACTACATTGTTTTTGCCAATTCCGGACAGAAAATATCCGAAGTTTCATCCAAAGACACCAAAGCTACAATTGCCCTTGAACAACTTCAAAGCGGCATTTATTTGGTTACGGTAGAAACCGACAACGGCCAGCGCCAAACATTTCGCTTTGTAAAACCTTAATTCATGCTGCGCTTTGCTTCCGTTGCGCTTGTTTTAGTCCTTGGCTTTTTGGCCTTGCGCTGCGGCAGTTCTCAAGACCTCAACGCGTTGGTCAGTATTCCTGCTCCTTCAGACAACCCACAAAATACTGCCAAAATTGCTTTGGGTAGAAAGCTTTTTTTTGACACGCGTCTTTCCTTAGATGGCAGTGTTTCCTGTGCCACTTGCCACGACCCCCGAAAGGCTTTCAGCGACAACCTTGCCAAAAGCAAAGGAATCAACGGCCAACTGAGTGAACGCAACGCGCCTAGTTTGCTGAATGCCGCTTTTTTAAAAACGGCTATGTTTGATGCGCATTTGCAAACGCTCGAGCTGCAAGTTATTGTACCTATACAAGAGCCAGTAGAAATGGGGCACAACATGAAAAACCTTCTCAAGCAACTGCGCCAAATTCCCGAATACCAAGCCGCTGCCCAAGCCATTTTTGGACGAGACTTTGATGCTTGGGTACTCACGCGCAGCATTTCAGCCTTCGAAAGAAGCTTGCTCTCCATGAATGCGCCTTTTGATCAATATTTGGCTGGCAACAAAAAAGCCATGACCAAAGACCAACTTGCAGGCTGGCGCATCTTTTCTGAAGACTTGTACTGTATCAAATGTCATCCGGCGCCGAATTTCACAACCTATGAAGCCGCCAACAACGGCTTATATGCCAATTATGAAGGCAAAACGGACCAAGGGCGTTTTCGCATTCACCACGACTCCTCAGACATCGGCAAATTCAAAGTGCCTTCTTTGCGCAATTTGCCTTTAACGTATCCCTATATGCACGACGGCAGCTTGCAGACCATCGACGCTGTGCTTACGCATTACCAAAAAGGAGGCGCTGGCCATCCGCTTCAGGACCAACAAATTGTTGCGTTCAATTTGAGCAGCAAAGAAAAACAACAACTTACTGCATTTTTTAACGCTTTAGTCGATACTTCTTATCTCCTTCGAAACGGCTTTTAAGCGAGATTGCTTACCTTTGTTGCTTCAAAATCAAAGGCTATGTATCGCTCACACACTTGCGGAGAATTAAGATCAGAACATATAGGAACAAAAGTCACGTTGGCAGGCTGGATGCAACGCTCGCGCGACCTCGGCGGCATGACCTTCATCGACCTCCGAGACCGCTACGGCCTTACGCAATTGGTTTTCAATATGGAAGTCAATGCAGCGCTTTGCGAACAAGCCCGCAAATTGGGTCGTGAATTCGTGATCCAAGTAGAGGGCGAAGTCATTGAACGCAGCAGCAAAAACAAAAACATGCCCACTGGCGACATCGAAATCAATGTACTTTCCTTGACTATTTTGAACGCCGCCAAGTTGCCACCCTTTACCATCGAAGACGAAACCGATGGCGGCGACGAACTCCGCATGCAATACCGCTACCTTGACCTGCGCCGCAATCCTGTTTTAGAAAAGCTACGCTTGCGCAATCAAGTGGCACTTGAAACCCGCAAATACCTCGACTCCAAAGATTTCTTGGACGTAGAAACACCCGTACTTATCAAGTCTACTCCAGAAGGCGCGCGCGATTTCGTGGTGCCTAGCCGCATGAACGAAGGGCAATTCTACGCCCTTCCGCAGTCGCCACAAACCTTCAAGCAGTTGCTCATGGTGAGTGGTTTTGACCGCTACTATCAAATTGTCAAGTGCTTCCGCGACGAAGACCTCCGTGCAGACCGCCAGCCTGAGTTTACCCAAATCGACTGCGAAATGGCATTTGTAGAACAAAACGACATCCTCAACATGTTCGAAGGGCTCATTAAGCATCTTTTTAAAACTGTACGCGGTGTTCAATTTGAAGGTGCTTTCCCCCGCATGACCTACGCAGAAGCTATGGAGCTCTATGGCTCAGACAAACCCGACATCCGCTTCGGAATGGAATTTGTAGATCTCACCACTTTGGCACAACAAAACGATTTTGTTGTTTTCAATAGTGCAGAAGCTGTATTAGCCATTAATGCCGAAGGTTGCAGCGAATACACCCGTAAACAACTCGACGAACTCACTGAATGGGTGAAGCGCCCACAAATTGGTGCCAAAGGCTTGGTTTATATCAAGTGTAATACAGACGGTAGTTTCAAATCTAGTGTAGATAAATTTTATAGCGAAGCAGACCTCAAAGCCATGGCTGAAAAAGCAGATGCCAAGCCAGGCGATCTCATTCTACTCCTTTCTGGAGAACTTGCCAAAACAAGAAAACAACTCAATGAATTGCGCCTATATTTAGGGAACCAACTCGGTTTGCGCAATCCTAATGAATTCAAACCACTTTGGGTTTTGGATTTCCCATTACTAGAATGGGACGAAGAAAGCGGCCGCTACCACGCCATGCACCACCCGTTTACCTCACCTAAACCCGAAGACCTCCACCTCATCGATACCGAACCCGGCAAAGTGCGCGCCAATGCCTATGACCTCGCCATGAACGGCGTTGAGCTCGGCGGCGGATCTATCCGTATCCACGACCGCGGCCTTCAGTCTCGCATGTTCGATTTACTCGGTTTTAGTAAAGAAGAAGCGCAAGCACAATTTGGTTTCTTGATGTCCGCTTTTGAATACGGCGCACCTCCACACGGTGGTTTAGCCTTTGGTCTTGACCGCTTGGTTGCCACAATGGGTGGTTCAGAATCTATCCGAGACTACATCGCATTCCCAAAAAACAACTCTGGTCGCGACACCATGATCGACGCACCATCGCCACTAAACGAAGCCCAACTCAAAGAATTAGGCTTAAAGCTCAACTAAGCAGCTACTTAATTGTTGTAAAATCATGAGCCCACAAATAGACCAACTGCAAGCTACACTCAGTGCACATCGCACGAAGCTATTAGCACACCCAATGTACGCACAAATCAAGCGAATCGAAGATTTCCAGTGCTTTATGGAGCAACACATCTTCGCCGTTTGGGATTTCATGAGCCTACTCAAGGCCTTGCAACGCGCACTTACTTGCGTCGAAGTCCCGTGGTCACCAAAAGGCTCGCCCGTAACGCGCAGGTTCATCAATGAAATTGTACTTGGCGAAGAAACTGATCTTGATAAAGACGGCAAGGTACTCAGCCACTTTGAAATGTACCTAGAAGCTATGCAACAAATTGGTGCCGATACACTTCCTATTCATCAACTGACCGAATGGCTTTCTTATGGCAAACCCTTAGACGAAGCCCTTTACCAACTAGAAATTCGCGAAGAAACACGTGCTTTTGTACGCTTCACCTTTGAAACCATCGACGGCGGGCAGCTGCACAAAATTGCGGCACTCTTTACCTTTGGTCGTGAAGACCTCATCCCCGACATGTTCATCGAAATTTTGCGAGAAATGCAAGGGCAAGGGCAAAGCAATATCGATAAACTGCTTTATTATTTAGAAAGACACATCGAGGTTGACGGCGGAGACCACGGCCCTATTTCTTTAAAAATGATGGAAGAAATTTGTGGGTCAGATGTAGTGAAATGGCAAGAAGCAACTGACGTTTCGATCCAGGCCCTAGAAAAACGCTACGCACTCTGGAATGGCGTACTAGCGAAACTACAAGCTTAATTTTACTTTAATTGTCTCGATTTAGCTCCAAGCGGTGCCGTCTTTTCCGTCTTTGACAACGATTCCGGCTTTCGCTAAACCATCGCGGATTTGATCTGAGGTAGTCCAGTCTTTGTTGGTGCGCGCTTGCTGACGCAAATCTAAAACGAGGTCCATGACGGGTGCCAAACGCGTTTCAGTAGCGCTAGTTTCTGGTGCCAGACCAAGTACCTCATGTATGAAAACTTCCATAGCCGTCTTTAGTTCAGACTTGTCTTCAGCCGAAATACTTGCATTGCCATCGTTGACCAAATTGATTTGCTTTACAGCTTCAAATAAGTTGGCCACCAAAATTGGCGCATTGAAATCGTCGTTCATGGCTTTGTAAAAAGAAGCGATGAGTGCAGCAACATCAAAAGAAGTGCTCGTAGTTGGTAGATTTTCGAGTGTTTTGAACCCTTCCATTAAACGCGCATAACCTTTTTCCGAAGCATTTAAGGCTTCTTGGGTAAAATCGAGGTTGCTGCGGTAATGGGCTTGCATCATGAAAAAACGCACCACATTTGCGGAATACGACTTTTCAAAAAGTCCGGTTGTGCCGTCGAGGATTTGCCTCGGTAAGAAATAATTGCCAAAAGATTTAGACATTTTTTGACCATTGACATTGAGCATGTTGGCATGCATCCAGTAGCGGGCTGGGTTGCAGCCAAAAGAACCACAACTTTGGGCAATTTCGTCTTCGTGGTGCGGAAATTTGAGGTCCATGCCGCCGCCGTGGATGTCGAACTGCTTGCCAAGGTATTTGGTGCTCATGGCCGTACACTCAATATGCCAACCCGGGTTGCCATTGCCCCAAGGAGAACGCCAAACTTGCATATCGTCTGGGTTTGCTTTTTTCCAAAGTGCAAAGTCGGCAAAAAAGCGTTTTTCGTCTTGTGCGTTGAGTGTGCGGGTTTCGTTTTCGAGTTCGTCTACTTTGCGGCCACTTAAAATACCGTAGTTGTAGTCTTGCATGTAACGACGCGTATCGAAATAAACCGATCCATTGACCTCATAGGCATAGCCGTTGCTAATGATTTGCTCAATGATTTCGATTTGCTCTTGAATATGCTGCGTTGCCGTTGGCTCTATACTTGGTGGCAACATGTTGTAAACGCGCTGGAGTTCTTGAAACTTAACGGCGTATTTATAGACAATTTCTAAAGATTGAAGCTGCTCCGCTTTAGCTGCTGCGCCAATGCTATCTACCTCCTGGCCAGCAGAGTTCGTGATATGACCTGCGTCGGTTACATTGCGCACATACTTAACGCTGAAACCCAAGTGTAAGAGGTAGCGGTAAATGAGGTCAAAATTGATGAAAGTGCGCATATTGCCCATGTGAGGCTCGCTATAAAGCGTGGGGCCACATACATACATGCCAACCTTACCTTCCACCATCGGGACAAAAGGTTCTTTTTCTCCTTTCAAACTATTATAGAGGACGAGTTGGTCTTGCTGAGCTTTCATTTTGTGCGATTATTCTGACAAATTTAGCCAAATTTACGGCATCATTTTTGTTAAGTTTGTGGCATGAACGCAATTTATAGTTTCTTTAGTATCCTCCTGATTTCACTAAGCTTTAGTGGCGATATCCCATACGCTACCATTCAGCGAGGAATGGAAACCAACGATGCACACACGATAGTCAATCTTGGCAAAGACAAAATTGTACTTCAAGTTCCTGGTTCAGATGGTGCTTACCCACTTTCTCAGGCCGAAATGATCTTAAATAGCTTTTTTCAAAAAAATCCAAAAGGAACTTTTACAATTCGCTACAAAAACGCAAAATCAGTAGAAGGGAGCGGAACAGTGATCGGTTCCTATGTTTCAAAAGGAAGCAGCTACCGCAGCACTTTCCAATTCAGAAGTGGCAAATACGACATCAAGCTCGAAAGCCTAAGCATCGTTAAAGAATAAAACTTAAGCTTGCTGACCGCGGTTTTCTTTGAGCGTATTAAAGAAAATGATGCCATACCCTACCGCGAGCATCACGTGGAACGGAACCATTCCTAAGTCGCCGTAAATAGCTCTGTTCACGGCAGTAAAACCGAAAACAACCATAAACGTACCTTCTAAGATATTGATGATTGAAAGGCTTTTCTTGTCGTACTTATTGCCTTTGAACTCATCCTTTTTAGCCACATTAAACTTTGGTGTGCGCACAAATGAACTTTTGATACCTAGATAGCCTTCAATAACAGCTACAGCATTGCTCAGCCCTAGCGCCATAGAAACAGTCAGGAACTGCACAAAGCGGCCTAAGAAACGGAAGAGGTCGCCAAAGAAGTTGCCGCGTTTGTCGCGGAAAGAGTTCCAGTAATAGAACGCTAAGAAAATAGTACTTGAGAAGAAGTACATCCCGAATTTGATGTAAATATTGAGGTCGGAGAATGAATCTTTGATGTGCAACACAGCGAGGCTCAACAAAGAAAGAATGAGGATAAAAACAAATACAGAAGAGTTGAACAAGTGCGCCAAACCATGGATGCGGTCGCCAATTTTGAGGCCTTTGGTGGTAGCCAAACGCTTCCACATTTTAATGAATACCTCTGCGCCACCCTTCATCCAGCGGTGTTGCTGACTCTTGAGTGCAGACATCGTGATTGGCAACTCAGCAGGAGATTCTACTTCTTCCAAATACACGAAGCGCCAACCTTTCATTTGGGCGCGGTAGCTGAGGTCGAGGTCTTCGGTGATGGTGTCGTGTTCCCAACCACCAGCGTCGTCGATGGTGGCACGGCGCCAAACACCTGCGGTTCCGTTGAAATTGATGTAATGCCCACTCACATTACGACCACCTTGCTCAATGGCGAAGTGTCCATTCAAGCCAAATGCTTGCAATTCAGTAAGCAAAGAGTAGTCTTTGTTGAGGTGACCCCAACGCGTTTGTACAACGCCGACATTTTCAGTAAAATAAGGAATGGTGCGCAGTAAGAAATCTTTACTCGGCACGAAATCGGCGTCAAAAATAGCAATGAATTCACCCTCTACTTTTTCCATAGCACAATCCAAAGCTCCTGCTTTATAACCAGTACGGTCTGTACGGTGGATATGCTGAATATTGATGCCTCTAGCAGCTACTTCAGCGCATTTGTTGGCAATGATGTCTTTAGTTTCGTCGGTGGAGTCGTCTAGAACCTGAATCTGAAATTTGTCGCGAGGGTATTCTATTTCGGCACAAGTTTCGATGATGCGCTCAGCTACATACATTTCGTTGAACATGGGCAATTGCACCGTGACTTTTGGCGCGTTCGCTAAATCAAATGGTGGGGTAACACGACTTTGTTGTTTTTTCTTATTCTTGACATAAGCAATGGCCAAACTCAATTGAATCACACTGTAAAAGAAAATAAGTACCAAACATAAACCATAAATGACAAGAATAACGCGTGCGGTCATGTGAGACCAATAATGCTCTTTGCCTTGAAAATCACCCCAATTGAACATCCAGGAAACTTTTAGTTGAGCTGTAAACGGCTGTTTCTGGCTAAACGTATAATGAACAAGATGCTTTTCATTGGTTTCAAAAACCTTTAATGTAGTTGCACGGTAATCTTTGTCAATTAAGCGCAATTTTGACTTACCAATCGGCACATTTCTGAAAGTGAATTTTCCGTTTTCGTCGGTTTCTGCTGTATATACTTTGCCCGTAACCAATGATTTGAGTTGTACTTCGACCTCTTCTACTTCAGATTTCGTTTTGAAATCAACTAAAAACCCTTCGATTTTTTTCGAAACAGGGCCAATGTAGGTTTTATTGGCAAATGCGGTGCTGATAAAAAAGCTGAGTAGTGCGCTTAAGAGTAGTTTATTCATGGGTCAAGCTACAAAGAAGTTGAAAATAAAAAGCAAATATAGATTTATTCTTTCATTAAGGTCATTTCATCGACCAAGTGTTTGGCTCCTGAGTAGATATCCATGACCCAAAGTACATAGCGAATGTCCACAACAATGTTGCGACAACGGTTCGGATCAAAAAGGTAATCGCTCATGGTACTCTCCCAGCTGCGGTCAAAATTGAGACCCATTAGATAGCCATTTTCATCTAAAACAGGTGAGCCCGAATTGCCGCCTGTGGTATGGTTAGAACCTGTAAAACAAACCCACAATTCATCTCCTTGTCCATACGGTCCGTAGTTTTTAGCAGCGTGTAAGTCGAGCATGCGTGGCAATAATTCAAAATCTGGGTTGCCCGTATTGTATTTGGCAATGATGCCATCTAAAGTGGTGTGTTCGGTGTAGCGCATGCCGTCTGTAGGTGCAGAACCTTCCAACTGACCATAAGTAAGGCGCAAAGTAGAGTTCGCATCTGGCCAATGTTTGTCGTTGGGGAACATAATGTATTTGCCCTCTACATAAACCTGCATCCATTTATT
>CANHBA010000086.1 GCA_947458985.1 Flavobacteriales bacterium | reverse complement strand
GCGCGTTGCAATTGTTTTTCGCAATCGTCGACTTCGTTGTGCTTAAACACAAAACGTTTGCCCATGTGTAGGCGAACGCCGTCGAGGATACAGGCGTGAGATTCAGCATCGTAAACGATGACGTCGTGGCGGTCAACAAGGCAATCAATTGCAGAAACTACCGCTTGGTAGCCGAAGTTGCATAAAATGGTGTCTTCTTTGCTGACAAAAGCAGAGAGTTCGTTTTCGAGTTGTTCGTGGTAGTTTGAATTACCAGACATCATACGCGCTCCCATTGGCGAGCCAAAGCCGTAGATGGCTGCAGCGTCTGCGTCTGCTTTGCGCACCTCAGGGTGGTTGGCCAAACCGAGGTAGTTATTGAGCGACCAATTGAGTTTTTCTGTGCCTCGGAAATTCATGTGAGGACCAATTTCGCCTTCTAATTTGGGGAAGGTGAAGTACCCGTGAGATTCTTTGGCATGCATTCCGAGTGGTCCGCGGTTTGCCTTGATTTTTTCGAAGATATCTGCTGACATGCTGCTATTTTTCTGCAAAGTTAAGGGAATATAAATTCTAAATGGGTTTAAGCGTGCTTAGTTTTCAACAAGCTTTTCACTTAAATAGTGTGCTGTAGTGTTGTCTTTCAGCTTTATAAAGTCTTTTGGATGCCCGCTAAAAAGTAAATTTCCGCCATTTTCTCCGCCGTCGGGCCCGAGGTCGATGATGTGGTCTGCGCATTTGATGACTTCCATGTTGTGTTCGATCACCACTAAGGAGTGGCCTTTGTCTAGCAAGGCGTTAAACGCGATCAGAAGCTTTTCGATATCGTAAAAATGCAAGCCTGTTGTGGGTTCGTCAAAAATAAAGAGGGTAGGTGTACTTTGGTTGCCTTTGCTTAAAAAGGAACCGAGTTTGATGCGCTGCGCTTCTCCGCCAGACATGGTACTAGATGATTGCCCTACAGTTAAATAACCCAGTCCGACATCTACCAACGGTTGAATTTTCTCGGCCACTTTTTGGGCGAGTTTGTCTGGGTCTACACTAAAAAAGTCTAGTGCTTCCTGTAAGGTCAGTTCGAGTAAGTCTGAAATGGACTTTTCTCGGTACAGAATTTCTAAGGTTTCGGTTTTGTAGCGCTTGGCTTTGCAGTGTTTGCAAGGAAGCTGGACATCGGCCATAAATTGCATGGAAACTGTAATGCTGCCTTCTCCTTCGCAAATTTCGCAACGCCCGCCCGCCACATTAAAAGAAAAATAGCCGGGCTTGTAGCCTCTTAATTTGGCCAAAGGCTGTCTGGCGTATATTTCGCGGATATCGTCAAAAGCCTTGACGTAGGTGATCGGATTGCTGCGCGATGATTTGCCTATTGGGTTTTGGTCTATAAATTCAACGTGTCCAATCTTTTTGATGTCGCCACTTAAACCATTGCATTTGCCTATTAAATCGCTGCTGAGGCCTAATTCTTTGCGTACAAGCGGGTATAATAGTCTTTTGATGAGGGTAGATTTGCCAGAACCCGAAACGCCAGTGATGCAAACGAGTTGCCCCAGTGGGATTTGTACATCGATGTTCTTGAGGTTGTTTTGGCGCGCATTGTGAATTTGTAATTGCCCAAGTGCTGTTCTGGTGCGCAATGGAAGTGCAATTTGTTTGCGGCCCGTGAGGTATTGCGCAGTGAGCGAAGCGCTGCTTTCTAAAGCTTTGAAGTCGCCCTGGAATACCAAATGGCCACCTTGCGAACCGGCAAGCGGCCCGATATCGAGGATTTCATCGGCGGCGCGCATGATTTCTTCTTCGTGCTCCACCACCAAAACAGTATTGCCTTGGTTTTTAAGCGCAATAAGCACTTCAATTAATTTTTTGGTATCCCTTGGATGCAGGCCAATGGAGGGTTCGTCGAGGATGTACAGCGAGCCAACTAAACTCGATCCAATGGAAGTTGCCAATTGAATGCGCTGCGCTTCTCCGCCAGAAAGGGTGTTGGAATTTCGGTTGAGGGTCAGGTAACCGAGTCCTACTTTTTGTAAATAGGCCAAGCGCTGCTCGATTTCAGGTAAGATATGTTTGCAAACCTTTTGCTCGTGTGCGTTGAGTTCTAAAGCTTGAAAATAAGCCAAAGCGTCGTCGATGCTCATTAAAACAACGTCTTGAATGCTCTTGCCTGCTATTTTGACGTAGCCCGCATCTTTGCGTAGGCGGGTGCCGTTGCAGTCGGGGCAAATTGTCTTGCCTCTGTAGCGAGAAAGAAGCACTCTGTATTGAATTTTATAAGTCTGACTTTCAATTTGTTTAAAGAATTCATTTAAACCAATGAAATAACTATTTCCAGTCCAAAGTAATTGGTATTGAGCAGGGCTGAGTTCCTGAATAGGTCGGTGGATCGGGAAGTCAAACTTGCTCGCTTGATACAACAAGCGTTGGAGGTATTCCTGCATGTTTTCGCCTTTCCAAGGGGCCACGGCGCCTTCGTAAATGCTTTTGGTGCGGTCCGGAAAAACGAGTTCTTCATCGATGCCGAGGGTCATGCCGTAGCCTTCGCACTTTTTGCATGCGCCGTAAGGGTTGTTGAATGCAAAGAAGGCAGCTGTAGGTTCTTCGAAGCGCAGGCCGTCGGCTTCAAAGCGTCCGTTGAAATGCGCCAACTCTTTGCTATGCGCGTTGTACAAGCTGCATTCTCCCTTTCCTTCGGCAAAAGCACGTTCGATGCCTTCCGATAGGCGGCTTTGTTGTGGGAGTTCGCGCGGGCTATTTTTGAGCCGGTCAATAACCACCCAGATTTGTTCGGGCATTTCGGAAAAGGGATCGAGGTCGTCGATCAGGACAAATTCCTCATTTAGAAATAGCCTTGTAAAACCTTCTTTGTTAAGAAGTTGTATCTTTTTATTTAAATCTTCAGTGGAATTAAATGACAGGGCGTATAATATGGCAAATGGCTCCTCAGTCCAGTGTTGGTCCAAGAATGTAATGACATCCTTGGTTTGGTGTTTGAGAACGGCGCTTCCGGAAACAGGTGAGTAGGTCGTGCCAATGCGGGCAAATAATAATTTAAGGTAGTCGTAGATTTCGGTGCTGGTGCCAATTGTAGATCTTGGGTTACCGCTGCTGACCTTTTGCTGAATGGCGATGGCTGGGGACAAGCCTTTGATGTCGTCAATTGCAGGCTTGTCTAAGCGCCCTAAGAACTGACGCGCATAAGCAGACATGCTTTCGATGAAACGTCGCTGTCCTTCGGCAAAAATGGTGTCAAAGGCTAGGCTAGATTTGCCGGAGCCCGAAACCCCGGTAATCACGGTGAGTTTGCCGTGTGGGATGCGTACGTCGAGTCCTTTGAGGTTGTGTTCGCGCGCTCCTTTAACCGTGATAAATTTTTCCATATGCAAAAGTAAAATTTCTTTACTTTTAGTGCTTTAAAAATAGATGAATGTCCCAAAACTCTTTGTTTCGTAAAAAAACCGTTGAATCCATCATGGCGCAAGTACGCGCCAATGAAGTTGCCGGCGACACCCACGGCCTCAATAAGCACCTCAAACTTCGAGATTTAATCGCCTTTGGTATTGCAGCCATTATTGGTGCAGGTATCTTCTCCACAATAGGGCAGGCATCTGCTCAAGGAGGACCCGCTGTAATTTTCCTGTTTTTGTTTACGGCGTTGGCCAGTGGTTTTGCAGCTTTTGCCTACGCCGAGTTTGCATCTATGGTTCCAGTATCTGGTTCGGCCTACACTTATTCCTATGTGGCTTTTGGCGAACTCATTGCTTGGATCATTGGTTGGGCGCTCATAATGGAGTATGCTATCGGGAATATCACCGTGGCTATATCTTGGAGTGATTATTTAACTACAATGCTTGAACAAATTCATATTCAAGCAATTGGTCTCAAAGGAATTCATCTTCCGGACTGGATGCAAATGGATTACCTCAGCGCGTCAAAAGGATATAGCGAAGCGTTACAATTCTTGAAAAACGGCGGTGATTTAAAGAATTTGGAACCTGTACTAGTGCAAGCGCGCGAGGCCTGGTTAACAGCGCCAAGAATTGGTTCTTTGCATTTAGTGCTTGATATTCCTGCGTTGTTTATTATTGTACTGATTACGTGGTTGGTTTACCGCGGAATCAAAGAAAGCCGCAATGCTTCCAACGCAATGGTGATCATCAAGCTCGCCGTCATTTTATTGGTTATTGCCGTTGGGGTGTTTTATATAGACATGAAAAACTGGACGCCATTTGCACCTGAAGGTATTAGTGGCGTACTCAAGGGTGTTTCTGCCGTATTCTTTGCGTACATTGGTTTTGATGCCATTTCTACCACCGCCGAAGAATGCGAAAACCCACAGCGCGATCTCCCGCGCGGCATGATGTGGGCCATTATCATCTGCACTATTCTATATATCATCATCGCCCTTATCTTAACAGGTATTGTCCCTTATGATCAACTTGCCGTAGGCGAGCCACTTGCGTTTGTGTTTGAGCAAATCAATTTGCCCAAAATGACGTTTATCATTTCGATATCAGCAGTTGTAGCAATGGCTTCGGTATTGCTAGTCTTTCAAATGGGGCAGCCGCGCATATGGCTGAGCATGAGCCGCGATGGTTTGCTACCCAAACGCTTTTCAAAAATTCACCCTAAGTACAAAACTCCGTCGTTTGCCACCATTGTAGTGGGTTTTGTGGTGGCTATTCCTGCGCTTTTCATGAACCTCACCATGGTGACAGATCTCTGCTCCATCGGGACGCTTTTTGCTTTTGTGTTGGTTTGTGGCGGAGTTTTGGTTTTACAAAATAAGCCAGATGTGCAACGTGGTTCTTTCAAAACGCCATACGTAAATGCGGGTTTTGTTCTTCCTTTCTTGTTTTTAGGGGCCCTCATCTATTTGTATACTTCCAATGCGCTCTTCAGCTATTTCCAATTTAAAAATTGGTCAGAATTCGGACAGAAAATTCCTTCGCTCATTTTTTGGGCCTTCAGTATCTTCCTAACTATTGTAAGTGTACCTAAAAGATTATCGCTCATTCCGTCTTTAGGCCTGCTCAGTTGCCTCTACATGATGAGCGAAATTCCGTTACAAAACTGGATTTACTTTGGTATTTGGTTGCTTGTGGGCTTGGTTATCTACTTTACTTACAGCAGAAAGCACTCCAAGTTAAACGAGGCAAACGCCTGATCAATAACCAAAGCTTTGTTCGATTCCTAAGATAAAGGAATGGATGACCTTAATATGGATTTCTTGTGCGCGGTCGGCATAGTGGCTAAAAGGCGCTCTGATTTCTAAATCGGCGAGGCCAGCTAATTGCCCACCGTCTTTTCCTGTTAAGACAATCGTCTGAATACCCTTTGCTTTAGCCGCCTCAACAGCCAACATGACATTTTTAGAATTACCTGAAGTCGAGATGCCTAATAAAACATCGCCAGCTTGCCCCAAGCCTTCAACGTATCTAGAAAAAACGTGGTCGTAGCCGTAGTCATTGGCGACACACGAAAGGTGGGAAGGGTCTGAAATAGAAACCGCGGCAAGTGCGGGGCGGTTATTGCGGTAGCGTCCGGAGAGTTCTTCTGCAAAATGCATGGCGTCACACATAGATCCGCCATTGCCACAACTCATGATTTTATGACCATTTGCCAAGGCAGTGTGCATCATGGCAATGCCTTGCGCAATTTTTTGCATATTTTCGGGTGTACTGAAGTCCAATAAAACTTGTTGTGCTTCTTGAAATTCCGATAATAAAGTTGCAGGATTCATGGTCAATTTTTCTTCAAAAGTAAGAAATCGCATTCACGCGCCCAACGAATCATTTATCTTTGGTACATGAATCATGCTGCTTACTACCACAACAAAGTCATCTGGATTACCGGTGCATCCTCAGGAATTGGCGCCGAATTGGCCCTACAACTGGCCAAAGCTGATGCAAAATTAGTGCTGTCTGCACGAGATGTACTCAAATTAAATGAGCTCAAAGGTCAATTGAAAAATCCGGAACAACACCTGATACTTCCTCTAGACCTGAGTCAGCTCAATGATGTAAATAGCTATACTGATCAGATTCTTGCGAAGTATGGCCGCATTGATATCCTCATTAACAACGGCGGGGTTTCACAGCGTGCGAGCGCCAACGACACCTCCATGGAAGTGAATCGACAATTAATGGAGGTGAACTTTTTTGGTAACATTGCCCTCGCAAAAGCGGTACTTCCTATTTTTCGCACACAAAAAGCAGGACAATTTTTGGTGGTAAGTAGTATTGCAGGCAAATTTGGTTTTCATTTGCGCTCTATTTACAGTGCCTCAAAAGCGGCTTTGGTCGGATACTACGAAAGTTTGGCCATGGAAGAAGCAACAAACGGAATTCGGGTAAGCATCGCTTTTCCTGGAAAAATCAATACGCCGATTTCAAAAAGCGCATTAACCTCAGAAGGGGCGGCTCATGGCCAGATGGATCAAAACCAAGCGAGCGGAATGCCAGTCGAACAATGCGTGAGCCAAATGTTGCATGCCTTGGCCAGTGGCAAGAAGGAAGTCCTCATTGGAGGTAAAGAATTGATAGCTGTTCAGCTCAAGCGGTTTTTGCCGCGTTTGTTTTGGAAAATCATTCCCAAACAAAGTGCTACCTAAATTATTGGACAAAAAAAAGGGCTGTCTCACCGAGACAGCCCTTTTTTATTTCAGAAGATCTGAATTAGTTTACGTTTTTAGAAAGGTCTGCACCTGCTTTGAAACGAACTGTGTTTTTTGCTGCAATTTGGATTACATCACCAGTTTTTGGGTTGCGACCATTGCGTGCGTTTCTTTTAGAAATACCAAAAGATCCGAAACCTACTAAAGAGATAGTTTCTCCTTTAGACAAAGCGCCAGTAGTTGCGCTAACAAATCCATCTAATGCACGTTTTGCATCAGCTTTAGACAATCCTGCAGACGCTGCGATTGCGTCGATCAATTCAGCCTTGTTCATAATAATTTAGTTTTAATTAGTTAGTAATTAATTATGGAAACAAATATATCGGAATATCAATGCCAACAAAGGTTTCAGGCAAAAAAAAGTGCCAAAATGTTGAAAAAATGGTCATTTTGTTGATAAAGCCGCCTAAAATGCCCGTCTGTATTGGGTTTTACGAACATTTTTGACTCAATTTTGTAATATGCAAATGAAGGTAGGTATCATCGGATCGGGAATCGGCGCACTAGCCAGTGCCATCGAACTCAAAAAATTAGGCTTAGAGGTCCATGTTTTCGAAGCCAATGAAGTCATAGGCGGCAAAATTGTCGAACAACACCTTGGTGCTTACCGTTTTGATATGGGCCCGTCTGTCTTTACCGAGCCACAACTTCTGCAAGATTTAATGAAGGGGCTAGACCCCAGCGCAACTTTCGCCTATCGGCAATTAGCGGAGTCTTGCCGCTATTTTTTCAAGGACGGTCAACACATTGTTCTTCCAGTTGGTAAAGAAAAGGTCGCCCAAGCTGTTGCCACAACTTTCAATGAAGATTTACAACACACCAAAAGCTACCTAAACCGCATGGAGGCCAATTACAAGGCTATTTATCCAGTTTTTATTCAGGTTTCTTTACATCGTTTCAAGCAGTTCTTCAATGCTTCTTTATTCAAAGCGCTTGCAAGGCTATTTAAATATGGTTTGCATCAAACCATGCATCAACAAAATAAGGCGTTTTTCAAAAACCCCAGAACCATTCAGTTATTTGACCGCTTGGCTACCTACAACGGGAGTTCGCCGTATCTTGCACCTGCCATGCTCAATATCATTTCGCAACTCGAATTCAATGAAGGGCCAGCTATGCCAGTAGGAGGAATGGTACAAATTACACGTCAAACACATGCCCTGGCCTTGCAACACGGTGTGGCGTTTCATACCAAAGAACGCGTTACCGCGATTCAAAATCGAAACAATAGAGTAGTGGGGCTTCAGACAGAAAAGGCTTCGTATAACTTCGATATAGTAGTTTCTAACATGGATGTGCACTACACCTATGAAAAACTCCTTCCGTATTTAAAGGCGCCGCGCTTTTTGCTTCAACAAGAAAAATCGAGTTCGGCGGTGGTCTTCTACTGGGGCATCAATCGTGCTTTTGACGAACTCGGCGTCCACAACATTTTCTTTGCTGCCGATTATCAAGCCGAGTTTGAAGCCATTTTTCAAACCAAAACGCTCCACCCAGACCCAACAGTTTACGTCCATATTTCCTCTAAGGTAGAGCAAGGTGATGCACCCGCAGGCAAAGAAAACTGGTTTGTTATGGTGAACGCACCCATCAATGTTGGTCAAGATTGGGACAGCGAAATTCAATTGCTCCGTGCACGCATCTTGGAGAAGTTGTCTTTGTCTTTGAAGACAGACATCGAACCCCTCATTGAAGTCGAGCAAATCAATGAGCCGCGCTTAATTGACGCGCGATACAGCGGCAAACAAGGTTCTATCTACGGTAACGCCTCCAACAACGCCTTTGCTGCTTTTCTCAGACACCCTAACTTTTCCAAACAATTAAAGGGCTTGTATTTTGCGGGTGTCACCGTGCACCCGGGCGGCGGCATACCGTTGGCAATTAATAGTGCAAAAATTGTGGCGCGTTGCGTTCAAGAAGATTACCCTAGTCTTCGAAAATAAGTTGGTAAGTTTCTACTTGAGCTAGTTTTGCGGTTTTGTCTTTGAATGATCCCGTTACAGAAAAGAAAACGAGGTAAATGGGTTCGTTTATGGCTTGTAGGGGTCTGGGTTCATTTAAAATAAGGTCAAAAAATTGCCGAACGGTTTTGGTTGCTTTCACTTGTGACCCCGAAACATAAACGTTAGCGTCAAAACGGTG
>CANHBA010000085.1 GCA_947458985.1 Flavobacteriales bacterium | reverse complement strand
GATATCAAACAACAACCAGGAAGTACCCAAACGCTCTATTTACTCAAAAACAACCCGAGCCTGATCCGTTGCGAGTTTTTTGTATCCACAGACGCTGGTCTTACATGGGTGCTTCAAGATGCCGGTTGGTATACTTCTACCGACCCTGCTCGCATAGATGGCGGTGGCCGTTTGGCGGTCAGCGCTGCCGATCCACAAAGAGTTTATGCGTATCTGATTGGCGATGCCAAACCCAATGATTACGGCTATATTGGTTTGTACCGCAGCAATGACAGCGGTCAAAACTGGACGCTGCCAAACAGCCCGATCGGCGGGCCTTATTCTACTGCGCATCCCAATTTAGCGATGGGAACTCCGACTTGGAACTACCACCAAGGTTTTTACAATTGTGCTGTTGTAGCCAATCCTAATAATGCCGATGAACTCCTCATTGGAGGGCTCAATTTGTATCGAAGTGTAGACGGCGCCGCAACGTTTACATCCGTTTCTGGTTATGTAGGCGGGCCACTCAATTTACACGTCGACAACCAAGATTTTCGTGTTGTGGGCAACCACACCTGGATCACGACCGATGGAGGCATCTACCACAGCACCGATTTTGTCACCACCCAACCCGATTTTTATATGTCGGGAGTTCATGGTTCTGATTATTGGGGCTTCGACAACGGCTGGAACGAAGATGTGTTGGTCGGCGGGCTCTACCACAATGGCAATTTAGCGCATCACGAAAATTACGGAGCTGGCAATTTCTTAGAATTGGGCGGAGGCGAAGCGCCAACTGGGTATGTCAATCCTGGCGACAACAAACTCACCTATTACTCAGACGTTGACGGCAAGCGCATTCCGGCTACCTTAGATGGCGCCATTCAAAATGCATCTTTTGGCATAGACCCCAATGAAAGTTATTGGGCGGCGGAGTCTACAGAACTTGTTTTTCATCCGAATTGCTATGGCATTGCCTACACCGGAAAGGAAAATAAGCTGTACCGTAGCACCGACAAAGGCGCCTCATTTGAACTTGTTCAAACTTTTGGATCAAATCCAAATGAGCGCGTCAATTACATTGAAATCGCCTCAGACAATCCACAAATCATGTATTTGAATCAAAAAGCGGCAAGTGGCGGTACGGGCAAGCTCTGGAAAACAACCGATGGCGGTCTCAACTGGGTGCAACTGACCATTCCTTCAGGTAATTCAAGCCGAATGTTACTGGCCCTCAACCCTGCCAACGCGCAAGAACTCTGGTTGGCTTATCCAAGCGGCGCGAATGGCTTTAAAGTCTTCAAAACCACCAATGGCGGCGGTTCTTGGAGTAACCTCACGAGCAGCTTGCTCAACAACGAGTCCGTACAGTCGCTAGTGCACATTGCGGGCACAGACGGCGGCATCTACGTTGCTACCAACAAAGCAGTTTATTACCGCAACAATCAAGCTAATTTCAGCTTAGAGAACAACGGTTTGCCACTTTTTACCAACGGCAACATTCTCAAACCATTTTACCGCGATCAAAAGATCCGCCTGGCTACCTACGGCAAAGGCATTTACCAAAGTAATTTGGTCGAGAACCCAACAGAGGTGCTTGCCCGCATTACCGTAGACAAACTCAGCCAAACGGCAGTTTGTGCCATTGACTCTTTTTATTTCGATGACTATTCGTTCTTAAGTCATCAAAATGCAACCTGGAACTGGAGCTTCCCAACGGGTAGCCCTAGCGCCTCCACCTTGCGCAATCCGTCGGTGTATTTCCAAAGTCCTGGCCAACATCTCGCCATCTTGCAAATCACCGATGCCAATGGCCACACCGATACCGATTCCTTGTATGTGACGCTTTCCATGTTTAGCTTCCAGACTGGCATTCAGGAAGATTTTCAGCAACAGTTTTTACCAATTGGCTGGAGTGTTATTGATCATAACGGCAATGGCACCTGGACACTCTCTACTTCAGCAGGAGGTTTTGGTGCTTCTTCTCAAGCAACTTTTTTCAATAATTACGACATCGATTCACAAGGCAGTTTCGACGATTTAGTCATGCCTATTGAAACCAGTTATTTGCCTGTACAACCTTACCTCTATTTTGATGTGGCATATGCGCGCTGGGGCAGCGGTTATTCTGACTCCCTGCAAGTGGTGGTTTCGACAGACTGTTTTGCCACCGAACAAATGTTATACTTCAAAGGTGGAGAAAACCTAGCGACCTCCCCAGACAACCAAAGCTTTTTTACCCCAACTGGTGCGCAATGGCGCAAAGATTCCGTTGACTTGAGTTCTTATGCCAACCTTGGTAACGTACAAATTGCCTTTAGAAATATTGGTGGTTGGGGCAACTGCATTTACCTCGACAACATCAATCTTGGTTCTTTGGCTCATCTTAGCGAAGTTCAAGTAGCCAAACGATCTATTTATCCGAATCCGGCCTGTCCTGGCAGCACCATTCATATGACGGGTCCGGAAGCTAATTTTGCACGTCTACTCGATATGAAAGGCAAGGAAGTACTGCGCATACAAACAGATGCCCATTTTGAACTTCCCCAAAACCTGAAGCCCGGAACTTATTTATTGCAGGTCCATAGCACCGAACTCATTAGCAACCATTCGCTCATTGTCGTAGAATAGTGCGGTCGAAATGCATAAAGATTTCGCTGATTTGGCATAATTTATGATATTTGCACAGAAATTCATGATTATGCGCATTTTACTCGTTTTTGTTTTAAGTCTGATCAGCATCAATGCCATGGGCCAAGATGCTAAAGCTCAGGGTATTCTCGATAAATTATCGACCAAAATGAAGGGTATGAAATCCTTCTATATCGAATTCAATGCGAGTGTGAAGAACAGCACAACCGGCACCAATGAAAACGAAATTGGCAAAGGTTGGGTCAAAGGCAACAAATTTTATGCTTCTTATGGCGAAAACACCATGATTTGCAATGGTGTTAAAACCTGGACTATCGTCAAAGACGAACGTTCTGTTTACGAATCAGATGCCAGTGCCGACGACGAAGAATCGATCAACCCTAAACGCCTCATGACCATCTGGGAAACCGGTTTTAAAAACAAATACGACCACGAAGACAAACTCAATGGCGAGGCCGTACACGTCATTAACTTGTATCCTAAAGTTCCTTCCAAAGCAGAATACCACACTATCATTTTGTACATCTCCAAAGCCGGTAACGAACTCGTGAAAGCCAGCATGAAAGCCAAAGACGGCACTACAATGACCTACGTTGTAACTAAATTTACGGCCAATCCGGAAATCGACGATACTAAATTTGTCTTTGACAAAAAGAAATTCCCGGGTTATCCGGTAATCAAGGATTAACGCTTGAGCAAGCGGTCCATTTCGCGCTTGTCGTCTTTTTCTTTGAGGTCTTGGCGTTTGTCGTGGAGTTTCTTGCCTGTAGCACAAGCAATTTGGAGCTTTACCCAGCCTTTGTCAGATAAAAAGAGCTTTAGTGGCACAAGAGTGTGGCCTTTGATTTTCAAAAACTTCTCGACGCGCACAATTTCTTTGCGCTGCAGCAAAAGTTTGCGATCAGCTCTTGGTTTGTGGTTATAGAATGATCCGTTTTCGTATTCGGTGATGTGCATGTTGCGCAACCACACCTCCCCTTTATCAAATAAGCCGTAGGCTTCGAGGATACTCGCTTTGCCGTTGCGTATACTCTTGATCTCGGTTCCGGTCAATACAATACCCGCTTCGAAAACTTCATCGAGGTGAAATTCAAAGCGTGCACGTTTGTTGCGGATATTGAGCTCCTTTATAGCCATGTTACAAAGTTAGTGTTTTGCGCAGCTGCTCGCGTCAAAAGTTTCGTTAATTTTAGCACATGGAAATCCCGTCGGTTTATCTAGAACAGGCCGTAGATCAATTAGCGAGTTTGCCTGGCGTTGGACGGCGCACAGCCCTTCGTCTGGCACTAGACTTACTCAAACGCAACGATGTCGAAATCGACGACTTCGTCTCTGCCTTAAGTGCCTTAAAAGACAAAGTGCTGCGCTGCCAAAACTGCGGAAACATCACCGACACGCCTATTTGCGGCATTTGCAGCAATCCCAAACGAGACCCATCCATAATTTGCGTAGTAGAAGACATCCGAGATGTCATGGCTATCGAATCGACAAGCACTTTTAACGGAATGTATCATGTGCTTGGCGGGCTCATTTCGCCAATGGACGGCATTGGCCCGCAAGCTTTGAATATTGCAAGCCTACCTGTTCGCATCGAAAAAGACCAACCTAAAGAAATTATTCTAGCGCTCAGCCCTACTATGGAAGGCGACACCACCAATTTTTATATTTTCAAGAAAATAAAGGTTTACGACTTACTCGTTACGCGCATTTCCAGAGGGATCGCTGTTGGTTCTGAACTACAGTATGCCGATGAGCTCACACTCGGGCGCAGTTTGCAGCAGAGGCAAATTTTTGACCTTCAGCAGTAGTGCTGCTGTTACAGCGTTAATCTACTTTAAAAACGCGGGTTTTCTTCTTGAGATAGCGCATGCCAAAACCAAAGACGACAATAAACGCGGCCATTGCCATGAGGTTGTTTTGGTTTGTTTGAAGAGTACCCATTACATAATTTTGAAACAAGACCAATACAAAAGCAGTGGTCATGGAAGCTGCCCAGCCAGAGTATTCGTTTTCTAGAACCACTTTTATAGAAAACGGTTGGTTGTTGGCTTTGTATTTCCAGATGGCTGGCAACAAAAGTGGTGTTTGCTTTCTCCAGTCGAGGTAGTCTTGTCCAAACTTTCTGGTTAAGAATTGTTCTTCAGCATAAATAATCAAACGGTAATAAGCTACAAACAAGATGAGGAATACAGGAACCAACCAGTCAATGCCCGTAAATACAGCCCAGCCGATGTAGGTGGTGATATTTCCGAGGTATAATGGGTGGCGCACCATCGAATAAATACCAGTCGAATTCAATGCTTCAGCTACTTGTTCGTCTCGGTTGCGCCCTGAGGTATGTGCAGCGCGTTTACCAACGGCAAGTGCACGAATCAGGTGCCCGAGAACAACCAAGCCAATAGCTACAATTGTATAACATGAATTGAGCCAGTTTTCGCGCATTGGGAAATAATGCATGAGGCCAAAAGCAACTAAAAAAAAGAGTACTGGGATTTGTCCGCGGTACTTAAAAAACTGATTTCCTAGCTTTTCCAACTGATTTTGTTCAGACATTGGCGAAAATTTTGTAGATTTAAAGAATGGCAAATGTAACAATAAATACTGGGGTCAATGAAAGAAAAATACAAGCTTGAGTTTCTCCTCAAAACGAATCCGCGCGTCCTTGATAAACTCATCAGTACGCCCGATGGCCTAGCCGATTGGTTTGCCGACGACGTCAGGGTATCTGACGACATCTACACCTTTGAATGGGATGGAAACGCCGAGCCAGCGCGCTTGCTCCAACTCAAAATGAACGCCAAAATTCGCTTTCAATGGCTAGAAGACGAAGAAGAAGGCCTCGACACCTATTTCGAGTTGGCCTACATCGTTGACCCCATGACCAACTCCGTTATCTTGCACATCACCGATTTTGCCACACCTTCAGATCAAGAAAGTAGTGCGGCCCTATGGAACCAAGCCATTTCTGATCTCAAACGCATCATCGGCGCCTAAAACCAAGCAAGAATTCTACAACAAAGGTTCGGCTTTATTGCTTAAATTTGCCCCTAAACTACGCGCTTGAAACGACTCGTTCTGTTTAGCCTTAAGTCTTTTACCGGACCATTTATCGTGACGCTCCTGATCTCGATGTTCATGCTCATATTACAGTTTTTTTGGGTCTACATCGACGACCTCATGGGCAAAGGCCTGAGTGTTTGGGTCATCTTGGAGCTTTTATTGTACGTTTCTGCCGGAATCATCCCAATGGCGCTTCCTTTGGCTATCTTGCTTTCCTCCCTCATGACCTTCGGTAATTTAGCCGAACACAACGAACTCACCGCCTTAAAAGCCAGTGGTTTTTCTTTGTTGCGCATCATGCGGCCGCTCATTATTATCGTTTTGCTCATTGCGGCTGCCACCTTCTTTTTTGCCAACTACGTTATTCCGGCGGCCAATTTGAAATGGCACACGCTCATCTACGACATTCAAAACAAGAAGATCGCCACTATTCTCACGCCTGGTGTCTATTCCAAGCATTTTGAAGGTTATGCCATTAAAATAGACTCACTCAACGGCAATCAGTGCTTGGGTGTCACAATCCACGACTACACCCAACCAACGCAATTGCGCACCGTACGCGCTAAAGAAGCAAATGTTTACAAGTCGGTAAACGGTAGGTTTGTGTTTTTGAATTTAAAAAATGGACACATTTTAGAAGAGCTCGACCTCCAAAACCCGATGTACTTACCCAATAACAGCATCAGCAACCCGTCTGACCGACCATCCAGAGTTTCTACTTTTGATCAAGGCGTTTATAAATTAGACCTCGAAGGGCTCGACCTCAACCGTTCCAAAGAAGACCTATTTACCGATAAATACGAAATGCTAAATGTATTTCAGATAGACGCTGCTATTGACTCCATTGAAGTTAAAAAAACGCGCTTGCTCGATAACTTCGTCAAGCAAAGTGCACTTGGTTTTTTAAGCCTGAATCAACATATTCAAAAAGCTAACAACAACGACCCGAGTATTGCGTCGGGCACCACAGAGAAGATCGAGCCAATTTCCGTTAAGCAACTCAGCGCCAATGACAAACAATTAGCTTATAATTTGGGTATTTCCAAAATCAGACGCAACCAGCAACAATTGGACAACCAACAACAATTTCTGACAACACTTGACCGAGAAACCGACCTTTACTGGATTGAATTCCACCGCAAGTTTGCCCTCACCTACGCTATTATTGTACTCTTTTTTGTCGGGGCTCCATTGGGCGCACTCATTAAAAAAGGTGGCTTTGGCGCACCTGTTGTTATTGCAGCGCTTATCTTCATGCTGTATTTTATTTTGAGTTCGGTTGGCGATAACTTGGCAGACACCGGCACCGTGACACCATTTATTGGCATGTGGATGGCAGCTGTTGTCTTTACACCAGTGGCCTTTTTCTTTACCAAAAAAGCGTTATCCGTTTAAATCTACTGACCTTGAAAATCCTGATCCTTAGCCACAAACCGCCCTACCCCATTTTAGATGGCGGCTGCTTGGCTATGGCCAGGCTCCTTGAGGACCTACTTTCGCTTCAGAAAGTCAGTAAAATCAGCTACCACAGCATCGAGACCACCAAGCATCCTTTTGATAACAGTTCTTTTCTTCAGCACGATAAACTAAAAGTGACAACACATTTTGTGGATACAGGCGTAACTATTTATGGTGCCATTTTAGCTTTGCTCAGACAAGAATCTTACAACCTGAAGCGTTTCAAAAGCGCAGAAGTGCATGCCGCCATTCGGCAAGAACTCCAAAAAGAAACTTACGATTTTGTCATCTTTGAAAGCCTTTTTGCTGCGGTCTACGCGCCCCATCTGAGGCCCTATTCCAAAGCTAAATTTATTTACCGCGCGCACAACATCGAGCACCAAATCTGGAAAGACCTCGCTGGCAACACCAAGAATCTACCAAAAAAATGGTACCTGAATCAACTGGCTTATAGTTTGAAATGGGCTGAGCGCAGCATTTGGAGTGAAGATCAAGGTGGGCTGGACTTGATATTAACTATATCTGATACAGATTTATCCATCATTGAAGGTCAGACCCTCACCGCTTGTCGTTATTTACCCGCTTCTATTGCCCATCCAGCGCAGCAGAGCACATTGGCGGGCCAACAACTTTGTTTTCTAGGGGCTTTCAATTGGAAACCAAACGTTGAAGCGGTCGATTGGTTTTTGACTCAAATTTTTCCAGCGCTAAAACAAAAGCATCCGGCCATTACATTTCATATCGCTGGCAAAGGCGCTGAACATATCAAACACTGGCAACAATCAGGCGTTGTGGTGCATGGTTTTGTGCCCGACGCCAAAGAATTCATAGCAGCACATGGCATTTTCGTGGGTTGTTTGCAATCTGGCTCAGGTGTCAAAATGAAAATCTTAGAAGCCATGAGTGTAGGGGCTCCAATTGTCTTGAGCAATAAATCTGCCGATGGTTTACCTGGTCTGCAAACCAATCTTGTTCAACAAGATCAAGATGCATTTGTTTCTGATATTTTAGAACTCTTAGAAAACCAAGAAAGAATAAAGGAACGTGCAAGTTATTTCTCACACTACTTTGAGCGTCATTTTGAAGCCAAGGAGGTTCAAAGACAACTTTTACAAATGCTCGAAGAACTTCAAAATAATCGCTAATATTGCCATATGCTCCAGTTGTTATTTGTTCTCGGCCTGATTTTTTTACTGTATAGCTACCTTGTTTACCCTTATTTATTGAAGTTTTTACTTCAAAAACAACAAAATGCAACAGTTTATCCGGTAACAGGCGTTCTTCCCTCCCTCACAATTGTCATTGCCGCTCACAACGAAGAAAAAGTACTCAGAGACAAACTAGATTCCATTCTCGCTTGCAATTATCCAGCCGACCAAATAGAATTGCTCATTGGCATAGACAACAGCTCGGATTTCAGTGCGCTGATCGCAGCGGAATACCAAACTAAATTTGCGGCATGTCAGGTCTTCCTTTTTAAAGAGCGTCAAGGCAAAATCAAAATTGTAAATGCGCTTGTGCCCAAAGCACAGCACGACATCATTGTGCTCACAGACGCCAATGTGCTCTTTACCGAACAAACACTGCTTCAGCTTCAGGCGCCTTTCTCAGAAGTATCTACTCTAGGATTAGAATCTAACGGAGCATTATTCCTACAACCAGCAGGAACAGGAGCAATCCAAGCACAAGCTACTACATCTACT
>CANHBA010000084.1 GCA_947458985.1 Flavobacteriales bacterium | reverse complement strand
ATATGCTTATATAGGTAATTTTATTGATCCGCTGTCGGGTTGTTCATATGGTGTAGACACCTCGATTTATGTGGAAATTTTACTCCCGCCAGAAATCACCATTACACCCGGCGACGCCATTTTATGTCCGAACGACAGCATGTTGCTACAGGTTCCGAATACCTACCAAACTTATCAATGGGTTGGCCCGGGCCTAGGATCAAGTTTAGGAACTTCCTCGCTTTATTGCTCAACAATCGGAGAATTTTATTGTATCGTGACCGATTCCAATAGTTGTGTTTTTTCGAGCCCGCCTGTGCTCATTGAAAATTACGTGACGCCCTCGCTTTCAGTTCAACCCACAAATATATTATGCGGGGGCAATAGCGTTGAATTGTTTGTACTCACAGTTGGTAATCCAATACTCAATTGGTGGCCAGTTGTTTCTAGTTCCAACTCAATTATTGTTGATCAGCCAGGTTACTATGGTGTGAGTATCGAACAATGTGGTTTTGTTTTTTTAGATAGCATGGAAGTGATAGACGGTACTTTTAGTGCCTCGATAAGCGCTGCTGATACCATGCTTTGTTATCAAGAAACTATGATCATTGAAGGGTCATTACCGAATGCCAACTATGAGTGGAGCCCTGCAGTAGGTTCAAGTTCTGCCGTACTTCAGGTTTCCGCACCAGGAACTTATAGCGCCATCGTTACCAATGAGTTTGGTTGCCAATTTTCAACCAATGAACTCAGCGTTGGGGTCTATCAAGATAACATTCCTGTGGCTTCATATACCGATACAGTTTGCCCGCTATCTACTGTTGTTTTACAGGCGCCAATTGCCGAAAATGCACAATGGTATGGGTCCGATTCGGTTTTTTTGACGGCGGCTCCTACTTTTACACTCAGTTCACTTACTCAAGACAGTGTTTTGTTACTCAATTACCCGAGTGCAAACTGTCCAAATTCTTATGCGAGCTATCAAATTATACTCTTTGATAGCCTTCCTGACGGCCTACTTCAAGGTCCACAAATTTGGTGTAAAGAAGAACCACTCACTTTACAGTTTCAAAGTCCGCCTCAAACTTCATTTGAATGGTTCAACACAGACACCACGCAACTTTCTCAGTCAGTAAATACCCCAGGAACGTATTGGATAACGTATAGTCGTTGTGGTCAAAGTATCACAGACAGTCTAACAATTGTTGATCATAGTATTCAATTAGAATTAAGTTCAACAGATTCAATAATTTGTTTGAATGATGCATCAGGAGGGCTCACAGAAGTGCTGCTTACAGCAACTTCAAATGCCTCACAACTCAGTTGGAATGCGCCTTTTGATACGCTGCACTCCCCACAACTCATAGTCAGTTCACCTGGAGTCTATATGGTTTTTGGAAACAATGATTTTGGTTGTTCGGCCTCAGATAGCCTTTCAATTTATGGGGTGGATTGTAATGCTGAGGTACCAAATGTAATAACACCGAACGGTGATGGTGTCAATGATGTGTTGGTCATTGCCGATGCCGTGTTGCACCCAAATAACAAACTAATTGTTTTGAATAGATGGGGTAATGTTCTCTTTGAGGCCTCGCCGTATCTCAATAATTACAGCCCAACAGGGCTTGTTGATGGTACGTATTTTTATTTGTATTATCCGAATGCGCTGCAAAAACCCCGCTTCTTTAAGCAAGGCTTTTTCATGCTATTTAGCGAGTAAAATTCGAGATCACACCTCAAAAATCCCATGCTTAATCGCATACAATACCATGCCGGCGATGTTTTTGGTATTGGTTTTATACCTGATGCGTTCGCGGTGCCCCTCAATGGTTTTGACTGAAACAAACAAGGCAGCCGCCATTTCCTGATTAGTTCTTTCCTGACAGATGAGCCTCAAGACTTCTATTTCGCGCTTACTGAGGCGCAGTGATGGATCTTCGTTATCGTTTACTGGAGAGAATTCTGTGGACATCTGTGCTTTTAAATAGGGTGGAGAAACGTTTTTTTTCTCAACCGCATGAAAACGGATAAACAGCACTAATTATTTGAATGAAACGTGATTTAGGGTGAAAACCCTTGGTGGGTCTTGATGGTTTGAATTCGAAGACGAGGCCCCCTCGTAAAGTGCGCATTTCTCGTAATGCTAGTGAAACGCACTTTAAAAACCATCCCATGAAAAAACAGCTACCACTTTTCTTGTTTGTACTCCTTGCCATCCATTCGTGGGCTCAAAATCCTGTTGACTTGAGAGGAGTGAGGTATTATTACGAAACGCCTACCTTCGGTGTTTTTGGAACTGCCAATAATGGTTTTGAGCCCTTACATATATCCGAAACCAATGATTCTTACCTCCTGTCCGGAAACAATAAAGACGGCCTGATGATGAGAACGACCCTTATCAAAATCAATAAGCAAAGCAGCACACTCACTTGGGATTACTTTGAGGATAAAAAATCACAAACCAGAGGGATCAGTTTAACACCTGAAGACAAAGTCCTCATGGCTTTTGGAAACTACCAAGATGACTCCATCAAATTTACGCGCGTCAATCAGGACGGAAGCGCCAGCAGTGTTGCATTTCTCCCGTTCCCGTATGTGCAAATTGAAAAGTTCAACCGCGCAGCCAATAACTTGAATGCGGCAAATGGCATCAAGGGGATAGATACTATCCTTGCAGCCACCTTGTTATTTGACGACAACGGCACGCTTCAAAATACGGTAACTTTCCCAAACCCGAGCCCTTTTCTAAATCTCCCAATTAGCACTTGCACAAGTCATAAGACCTTTGCATTCAATATTGATATGCTCACTTTTGGCACTATATCAAGGCAACTTTCAACCGCAGGAACAACCCCAGTTGGATTTGCTCCAGTTCTTTGGCATTGGTCAGGACAATCCATTATGACATCAAAAGAAATTTATTCGGAACTCATCAATCAAAATACAGGTTATTCAGATATCAAGTTAATTGATGTACAAAAATTCAACAATGACTTTATACTCGCCGTGAAGCAAAGATCGTCGTCGGCAGAAGTCAATTATGTTCCGCATCTTACTTACCTCGATGCAAATTTGGATATCGTCTGGGATGTCGCTATTACAACCTTATCTGATGTCTGGACCTACAAAGTTGCACAATTGCGTATTGATGAAAATTCAGGAATAATCTATTTGACGGGTTATCAATACCGGTATAACCCGGCGGAGCAAAGACAATTTGTAGCAAGGTATCAATCTGATGGAACCCTGATTGATCAAAAGTTCTTTATAATTGATGAGAATGTAGAAAATAACATTTATGCAATGGAATTAATGGAAGATGGAGACCTACTCTTCGCCGGAAAAGGCATACAAACTGACGGCACCCGCTACTTCTTCACCTACCGCACCAACCCAGAAGGGTATCACCCAGATGGTCAATACGTAGGAATTCATGAAGTCTTGGTCTCACCGACAGAAATTGGCCTTTTTCCTAATCCGTCAGATGGTGTTTTTGAAATATCGAGTATGTCAGATGAACCTATTCGTTTGACTATCTTCAATGAACAAGGGCATCAAATACTAAGCTCCGAACTACCAAACCCTTCAGAAAAAAGTTCCATCGACCTCAGCAACCAAGCACCGGGGGTTTACTTTGCGCATGTTTCGCAAGGTGAGCAGCAATGGGTGAAGAAGTTGGTGGTGAGGTAGTAAAAAATTATTAATACAATATTCAATATTTCAAAACGTTGTATCTTTGTATCTCAACTTCGCTAATTATTAACTTAATTATGCTCCCTCTAGGATACTGTTCTAGAGGGTTTTTTTATTTATGCGTGTTTCGTTTTTAATGCTAATTTCAAGAGTCAATTTCGCATGAAACAATTTCTCCACATCTCAACTGTATTTTTCGGATTATCAGTCGCCATATTTTATTGCAACAATAATCCTGTTCCCAACTCAGCTAAGACAAGTAAATCAGAGACTACAAAAAATACAAGGACAATCTCTAGGACAACTAGCAAGCAAGTGACTACCGACAAGTCCACCGAAAGTTTTTTAAAATTCTGGAAGGTATTTAGACAAGCAGTAATTGACAATGACACGAGTACGGTCATTTCATTGACAGCTTTTCCACTGGAGACACGGGGTGAAATGGATCAAGACCCAATTGTAAAATACGAGAGAAAAGATATTGCAAAAGTGTTTCGCGCGCACAGGTTCTCAAATTTAGAAGAAATAACGCAAACGATAAATCCCGACAAACAGTACGTCTTTAGCGATTGTGCTCGCATTTCAGACTTTGTATTTAATCGCATTAACGGACAATGGCGCTGGACATTTGCATATTTACATATACGAGACGAAGATTTATGGAAAAGATAAATTTCATCCCTGCCAGACCAGTCGTTTTGATTTTTAAACCTTAAGTTGTACGGAAATTATCCGTACAAATGCAAAAAGGTTTATGAGAATTTCGTATTTCAGGAGGTTTGAATGGAGGCTGAGATAGCTCTTAAAAAAATACTGTATATGCCAACTGACAAGAAACGAAGCGGGTTTTGCGATCTGTGATGTCCGAAAAGGCGTTGTTGTAAACATTGGAGCCTCCATTATTGGTGATCGATACTTGTGGCGTCAGTGATAACTGTGAGGTCTTCTCTTTTTTAGAAATAAAATTCTTTGAAAAAGATAGCCCGCCAACGAGTTGGGCTTTGTGCCATTCTGGCGCATTTTTTTCAACCGCATCTACGCGCTCTCCTTCCCAATAATTATCGATTGTGTAGGTATCCGTACTGGCGACGAGATAAGAAGGCAAGAGGTTTAGTCCCAATTCAAAACCGTGTGCAAAGCTGTGCGCACAACCAATTTGTCCTTGGGCGATGTGTTGTGTGCTGTTGGAATGATAAATCTGGTAGTAAATTGACGATGTAGGAGGTAATGCTACACCACGGTAGGCAAAAAACATATACTGGTAATTCAAACCCGCTGAAAAGATCCATTTATTTTGTTGCTGTCTTACCAGTATGCCTATCTGAGAAGACTGGCCATATTTATAGTCATGGGCAAAGCCGATGTTGCTGATTTTTGGATTGTAATAAGTCGCGGGGCCTGTACTTACTTTGATGCCAATTTGTGGTTGCAACTCAAATTGAGCATGGCTTGTTAAAGAGAGCAAAACAAAAAGGTAGAGGAAACTATTTTTCATGTGTCTTTGTTGTTATTGAATTACATAATTAACTTCAACGCCTTGGCCATTTGTCAATTTGGCGATCCCTTCAATTTTAAGATCCTTATACTTTGGTTCAGTGATTTCACCATTGAACTGATATAACTGCGATTGTTGGGCGTTGAGGGAATGTAGTTTTCCGCTAACCTGCGTACCATCGATAAAAAGGGTATCGGTCCATCTGCCATTTACCAGGAAAATGAATTTTTCTTTATCGCGTTCGATAAGCGAATAGACCTGAAAAGCTCTTTGCGCATAGGATTCACCTAATTGTGAATTCCAATACGTAACAGAGAATTTTCGGATAGTTGGCTTTTCATATGACGAGATAACGCAACCAAAGAGTATAAAAGGCAGTAGTAGCAGTGTTAAACATTTCATTGGCAATGAATTAGTGTGTTGGTAGGATTGTGGAAATTACTGATAATATTCCTAAAAACAGAAACACTTAGAAAAATTTTACCCCCTCCTCGCCAACGCCTCATACACCACATGTTGTAAGTCGGTGCGGATGTTCAGGTCGCGGAGTTTCCAGTTGTCTTGGTTGGGGTGCACGCGGTTGGACAGGAAGATGAAGATGACTTTGTTTTTGGGATCGGCCCATGCGAGGGTGCCTGTGAAGCCGGAGTGCCCGAAAGATTGTTGGGAGGCCAAGACGTCGCAGGTGCCGCCTCCGCTTGCGTTAGGGCGGTCGAAGCCAGCGGCGCGGCGGTTGCCCGGATACTGTTGTTTGGTGAATTCGGTGTAGGTGGCTTGCGAGAAAAATTGTTGCCCTGCCATTTCTCCTTTATTGAGAAAGAGTTGCATGATATGCGCTAAACTCCATGCATTGGAAAAAATACCGGCATGACCCGCAATTCCGCCGAGCATGGCTGCACCAGGGTCGTGGACATAACCGCGCAAGAGTTGCTTGCGGAAGGCTTGGTCGTCTTCGGTAGGTACGATTTGTTGATCTACAAATTGTTTGCGGGGCTGATACAAAATGCGCCCTAGGCCTAATGGTAAATAGATATTGCGTCGCAAATAACTCGCCTGACTTTCGCCGATGATCCTTTCCAAAATAGGTTGGGTGAAATAATAACAGAGGTCGGAATAGACATATTTCTTGGGGCCTAGTTCAGAGCGCAAGATTTGAGCATACATGCTGTCTTTGTAATTCTTGTGGATGTACATTCCTTTGGCTACCTCTAGCGGAAAATCATCAGATTGTTTATTTTGGTAGATGCTACTTTTCCATGCACCATCGGAAAGCGTACGCTTATAAAACGGAATCCAAGGTGTGAGGCCTGCTTGGTGGGCCATGATTTCCCTGATTTTGAGTGCTGCAAACGGCGAAGCACCCACGACTTCAGGAATATAACTGCCAATGGTTTGATCGAGGTTGAACTTGCCTTTGGAATGTTGCTGCATGGCCAGTAGGGTAGAAGCGGCAATTTTGGTGACCGACGCGATGTCGTACATGGACTGCAAATCAATTTCTGGTGCATTAGCTTCGTACCCTTGTTTGCCATAGGCTTTGTGCCAAATGACTTTGTCTTCTACAGCCACTAGTAACTGACAGCCCGGATACGCACCAGCGTCTATTCCTTTTTGCGCAATGACATCAAGTTGTTGAAGGTCTTTACTGGCGAGGCCAATTTCTTCTGGATTAGAAATACCGAGGCGTCCGTTGGCATCAAGACCCGCAGCACTTAAGCCTCCCATGAGTAACTGCGCAATTTGCGCCTGTGCAATCGGGTGGTTTTCGTGCGCTAAAATGATCGCGTCAAATACGGAAGTGTCTATATCCTTGAGCATTTTATGCTCGCCAAAAATGACGAGTATATTTTGGTCCATGCTATCTAGTAATTCAATTTTTTCAGCGGCCCATTTCGGGATGTGATTGCTATGAGGAGCTGCTGCATGTAAACTAAAAATGCAAATTTCGGGGTCGGTCAGGCCATAAAATTTAGAAACTGCTGCCGGAATTTGAAGTGAGTCGGCGGCGAAAAAGGCCATGCGGTCGGCATAGAGGTTGAGCGTTTCGGTAAATACAGAAGAATTGCCACCAAGCGCCATACAGGCCAATTTTTGATCCAAACGACCCAAAGGCAGCACTTGCTGGTTGTTTTTAATTAGCTCAATATGTTTTCTAAACCCTTCTATTTGTTGGGATTTAGGAAGTGTATTTAAATCAGAAAATGTAGTTCCAATCCATTTGGTTGGTAGCTCGTATTTAAATTGGGAAGTTGTTGCGGTCGATTTTTGGTTAGGATAGAACTTCACTAAGGCAAAACCGAGTAGGGCTACAACAAGTATAGAGGAGAAGAGGCGCATGCGTTTCATTTAGATCAAAACTAGCGATAATTCGGCGCTTTTCAAAACAGAAAGTGTAGTTCGGACACTTACTTTAATATACGAAATTTTCCTTACAAAATCAAATTAAGTTCTTCACATTTAACAACATCTGTTGTTTACAAAAACCTAATATAAATCATGGTTTGGGGTCTTAAAGCATCGTAATTTTGCCGTGTCAAACTCTTAAAAATGTAAAATGGAATTACACGGAAAATTCGGAAAAAATGCCGACCTCGCCGCAAGTATTGGTTTGTCTGAATCGGGCGACCAATTCTGGAACCTAACACCAGCAGAACTCATCGAGGACTGCATTATTTTGGGCGAAGGCATGCTGTCCGATACCGGCGCACTTGCTATTGAAACCGGCGAATTTACCGGCCGTTCACCCAAAGACCGCTTTATTGTGCGCGATGCCAAAACAGAAGATGCTGTTTGGTGGGGCGATGTCAATATTGGTTTTGAGCCTGCAAAGTTTGACGCGCTATACGAGCGCATGAAAGCGCATTTGGCCGAGCAAGACCTTTATGTAAGAGACGTCTATGCATGTGCTGATGAGGAATACCGCATGAATATCCGCGTGGTTGCCGAATTGCCGTGGTCAAGTCTTTTTGCGCACAACATGTTTTTACGCATAGAGGCCAATGAAATCGAAGACTTCCTACCTGAATGGCATATCGTATGTGCACCTAGTTTTTTAGCTGATCCAGCTCTTGATGGAACGCGTCAGTCGAACTTCGCTATTCTCAACTTTACTAAAAAAATGATCCTTATTGGTGGAACCGGTTACACTGGCGAAATCAAAAAAGGAATTTTCTCTGCACTGAATTTCATCCTGCCTCACGAAAAGAACGTGTTGTCTATGCACTGCTCTGCCAACATTGGCCAAGACGGCGACACCGCCATTTTCTTTGGTTTGTCTGGTACAGGTAAAACAACACTTTCTTCAGATCCGAACCGCCGCTTAATTGGCGACGACGAACACGGCTGGAGCGCCAACAGCGTTTTCAACTTTGAAGGTGGCTGTTATGCCAAAACCATCGATTTATCTCGTGAGAAAGAACCACAAATCTACGATGCCATTCGCTTTGGTGCTCTACTTGAGAACGTCGGTTTTCCGCAAGAATCTTCGGCCCCAGATTATACAGATGGCAGCATTACTGAAAACACCCGCGTATCATACCCGATACACCATATCGACAACATTGCCGTGCCTTCCATCGGCTCAGCGCCAAAAAATATTTTCTTTTTAACGGCCGATGCCTTTGGTGTCTTGCCTCCAATCTCCAAACTCACCAAAGCGCAAGCGATGTACCACTTTATGTCGGGTTATACCGCTAAGGTAGCCGGCACAGAGGTAGGTATCACCGAACCAACCACTACT
>CANHBA010000083.1 GCA_947458985.1 Flavobacteriales bacterium | reverse complement strand
GGTAGTTTGATCTTGGTAGTCTTTGGCGTCTTTCCAGGCGCTGATGTTGTCACTGTTTTCTTGTTGACGAACCGCTGCACTTGCTTCTCGGGCTTGAACCGCTACTTCATGTTCTTGGGTTTGTTGGGCTTTATCGGCTTGAAGGGTGACTTGTGTATTGTTGCTTTGACGGGCTGCTATTTCGCGTTGAGAACGGGTGAGTTCTAGTTGAGACATGGTTTCAAAGGAGCCGATTTGGGCATTTTGTTGCGAAAAATAATTCTGGTATTCCACTTCAGTGCGGATCTGTTGTTGGGTGCGGTATGGCGCTTCTTGTTTGGCCTCACGATTGAGTTGTAGGTCATTGAAAACCATAGAGTTTTCGCCACTCACAGCCTCGCCAGGAGCAGTAAGTCGGATGCCAGCAGGTTCAACAGCAACGTCGGGCTTCACCTTAGCTACTTGAACTGGCTTCAAAATTTCGCGAAGGGAATCGATGCTTTTTTGAAGAGCTGGCAATTCTGTTGGCTTTAAATATTGTTGTTGGGCCTGACCCACAGCGTGCACTTTTTCTAAGGCCTTGAAAGCCGCAGCGTTGTCTTTGGCTTTCACCAACACATAGGCCTCTTTTCTGTCTTTGTAATAGGTCTCCATTGTGGTGATCTTTTCCTTCAAAGCAATGACTTCTGGCTCGTTTTGACGGCTCTTCATTGGGTCAGAGTTAAGGATAGATTTAGCTGTGCCGTAGAATAACGGGCCTTTATTGAAATTTTCATTGGCTTTGGCCAACTGATTTTGATAAACCTGTGACATCGAGTTGATTCCTTCCGTTACGCGTTTCATGCCCGCTTGCAGCTCTTTTGAATAGGTATCGATGAGCGTTTGCTTGTGAAAAAGTGCAATTTGCTGATCTGCTTTTTTGTAGGTCTCGAGGGCGAGGTCGTATTTCTTTTGGACAAATTGGTCATTGGCCAATTTCATGGTTTTCTTGAGTTCTGCTTCGTTTTGAATATCGAACTTGAGGTCTTTGAGAGCAGCTAATTGAGCATTGACGGTTTCTTTCTCTGTAGGCTTGATTTGCTGCGCTTCTTTGTATTTGGACTCCGCTTCGTCGTATTTCTTGGCTGTAACTAGAGCTGCTGCAGCTTTCATGGCATTTTGAAACGCTTGGGTTTTGTCCTGGGCATCTTTGGCCTCGGCATTGAGTTTGTTGATCAGGTTTTGTTCTTGTGCAACGAGTGGATTATTTGGGATAATTGCATCGGCTTCCTTCACTTTAGCACTGGCTAATTTGAGGTCATTGGCCTCTCTTGCCGCTACGGCTTCATTGAGCAAGGCCTTCTGACGCGCTTCGTCTTGACTGCGTTTGAGCGCAGCTGCTTGTGCGGTAGTAATTTGCGTTTTCTTTTGAGTGGCGAGTGAATCGTTTGGTCTGAGTACCAAAATAGAATCGAGGTAGAGTAAGGCTAAATCTTGATTCTGAGCTGCCGTACTTTTATTGGCCGCTTGTAAAAGGCGGTTGTAGTTTTTTTGATCTTTTGCGTATTGATAAGCTTCACGTGCTTTTTGATCGGCTTCGGTTTTGAGCAACGGTACTTGGACCAATGCGCCTGAAGTCCAAACAAATTTGTCTGTGATTTGATTTTTTGAAAAGGTAAGATCGACGTCTGGTCGGAGTTCATAGAGCTCACAGTTGAGGTCACGGATCAATTGCAGGCCATTTGGACTATTTCTTTGCCCTTGTAGCGTGGTGAGGTCAAAAAGGATGTATTTGGTCTGATAACCTCCTTTGGAGAGGCGTATTTGCAGCGGCGTTCCTTGAGAAATTTTCGCCGAAGCGTAAAACTTACCGTTTTGGTCGCTGAGTACTTTGGTTAGTACTGCATCTTGTTGCATGATGTCGATTGCGACACCAAAAATAGATTGGTTGTCGAGCAAATTACGGGTGCTGCCTTCAACTACCACTAGAAAATCGCGCTGGGCAAGAGACGCGAAAGGCAAAAAGAGCAATACAAAGATGAAAAATCTTGTCATGTCATTGAGAGTTTGTCAAATGACCATTTCAACGCAATTTGGTACATTTGTTTCAAACACAAATTTGCTAAAAATCAACGAGTAAAAAAAATGCTGCGATATGATCAATTGAGTTACTGGGAACGCGCGCAATATCTGAGCGATCAAACCTTTGGAATTATTGGCGCGGGGCTCGTGGGCATGTCTACTGCGCTGTCCTTACGGGAGCGCTTTCCGACCGAGAAAATTGTGGTCCTCGAACGCGGTTATTTACCAACAGGAGCTAGTACCAAAAACGCAGGTTTTGCATGTTTTGGGAGCCCTACTGAATTGAAAGACGACCTCGAAAATATGCCGGAAGCACGCGTTTGGGAAACCGTTGCACTCAGACTTGAAGGGCTCGAACTACTTCAAAAAAGAGTCGGAGCTGTTCAAATGGACTACAAAAATTGCGGATCCTGGGATTTAATCGGGCAGCAAGAAGCAACACTTGAGCCCGATTTTTTGGACTATCTGAATGGCGCATTGAAACAAAATTTTGGACTTGAGCAAGTCTACAGTACCGACCACAACTTTCAACAAACATTTGGATTTCAAGGCTATAAAGCAGCTTACTTCAATGCTTATGAAGGCAGCATCGATACAGGCAAACTCATCCAAACACTCTACAAACAGTGCATTGCTGCAGACATTCAATTTTTATTTGCAACCGAAGTAAAGCACTGGGTTTCGTCTGCACAAAATGTGGAAGTCCATACCCAACATGGTACGCTAGAGGTGCAACAGCTGTTCTTGTGCACGAACGGATTTGCCCAAGCATCGTTTCCAAATGAATTGCGCCCGGCTCGCGCGCAAGTGTTGCTTACCAAACCGCTCGCGCACTGCATCAAAGGTACTTTTCACTCCGACCGCGGCTACTATTACTTTAGAGACATTGGCCAAAGAATTCTTCTTGGCGGCGGCCGCAACCTCGACTTCGAAACCGAAACCACCACCACATTTGAACAAAACGCGCACATCAGAGCCGCTTTAATTGCCAAACTGACCCATGAAATTCTGCCGGGGCAAGCTTTTGAAATCGAACAAGAGTGGTCTGGTATCATGTGTGTAGGCGACGAAAAGAAACCAATTATTCGGTCGCTGAACAAAAACGTGCACGCAGGTGTTCGAATGGGAGGAATGGGCATCGCAATTGGTTCCGCAGTAGGAGACGCCCTGAGTAAAATGGTATAAAATGAAGCAAGAGAAACAGGCTAAAGAAGAATTTGTCAATCCGATTGACCCGGATAAAATTGCTGAAAACCCGCATCTTTTGCCCTATGCGCACACCGTTGGTGGAGCGGTCATTAAGCCCGAAGACACCGGCAAGCTCAAAGGCCGTGCGCTGAGTGCCATGAACCAACAGACCGACATGCAGCTTTCTCAAATCTATGAGCAAATGCAATTGCTAGCGGCCCAAGCTCAAAAAATCCAAACACGCAAATCGATTTCAGACTACATCTATCAAACAGAATTGCGTTTTGAACCCCTCATTAATCACGTCTACCACCTTTACAGAAAATCCGATCTCAAACTAATGCTCTCGCTTATTGGCCCGAATTCTTGGGGCAAATCAGGAGCTGAACTCACTTTTTTGGCAAGCGTGAAGTTATTGGCTGATCATACTTGGGAGGTTCTCGAACAAAACCCAGACTTCGATTTCAACGGATAAACATCCATTCATTCTCGCTAGACTTTTCAGCTGCATACCGATAGCCCAGTTCTGTGAAAGCTTGAATGGCTTTTGGCTCGGTAAGCTCATTTGTTGCACACCACTTGGCCATTGTGCCGCGGGCTTGCTTCGAAAAGACAGATACAGCTTTGAGTTGACCACTTTTCTCTTCAAAAAAATGTGGTGTCACCATTCGCGAACGCAACTTCGGAGCCTGAATAAGGTCGCTGTATTCCGAACTCGCTAAATTCAACAAGTACTCTTCTTTAGCTAGGGCTTTCAAGAGCTGCTCTTCAACAATAATACGCCAAAATTCATACAGCGATTGACCATCAGGTGCTACTCCGCGTTGAGCCATTTCCAAGCGATAAATTTCGATTTGATCCAACGGTTTCAAAACACCGTATATTCCCGATAAAATCAATAAGTTATTTTGGAGATAGGCTAATTCAAGATCCGAACACGCAGCGGCGTCAAGCGCTTTAAAGGCTTCACCTATATAAGCAAACAACGCAGGACTAGTATGGACTTGGTTCTTTTTTGTGCCCCAGTTTTGAATGAGGTGATAAGTTTCCTCTGCTTTGGCCTCGGAAAGTTTCATCCGGGTACTCAACTCCTTGACCGACCATGCTTTTAATTGTTGCATCAACACCTTCGCCTCTTTCAAATGGGCGGGCTTGCCATTGGCAGGCACCTGATGGGAGCGCATGAGCTTCGCTGGGGATAAAATGAGTTTCATTGCACGTAAAATTACACGTAAAGACATTAATTCAGATAAATTTTCATAAATTCAGCACGCTAAACTCAAAACCAACTCAAATGAAACTGCTCACCATTTTTGGTACATGCTTACTTTGCTCCCATTTATTTGCACAAGAGGCAACGTTCTATGGCTATGTAAGCCCTTCAACTGCAACATTAGTCCCTGCTCCCGACCAAGCCGATGCTAAAAAAGACATCGTTATTCCTAATTTCAAAGGTCGCGAGCTTCCTGTTCAGTTAAGTTCAAATGCGCATCAACCAGATTGGGTTTGGCAACAACACCACAACACCCAAAAAACAACCTCTGCAAGCCTACTTTGGCAGGTTCAGGGCATCGGCAATGGCATTTCACCTCCAGACCCATCGGGTGAAGCTGATTCAACAGTATATATTCAAGGAACAAACGCAGGCAGCGGCGGCTCTTATAAAATTTTCAATAAAACAACTGGTGCAGCGGTGAGCGGAACTCTCGTAATGGCAACGACCCTAGGTAGCCCAACTGTAACGGGCTTAGGCGACCCCGTCATTCTGTATTACAAAACAGCAAAACGCTGGATCATTACCCAATTTTCTACACAAGCTCAAAAGAAGTTATTGGTTTATGTCTCCCAAACCAGTAACCCGCAAGGCGCTTACCATTTCTATCAATTTACTTGTCCTAATTTTCCGGATTATCCGAAATGGAGCATCAGCGAAACATCAGACGCTTTGCTCGCATCTACCAATGAAGGAGGTCCGCCGCGCGTATACGCTATGAAGCTCAGCGCACTGATTTCAGGTGCCAGCTCTCCATTTATCGGCATGGCTATTGGCTACTCGCTCAATGGCTTTGGATTTCAATCCATTACACCTGTAGACCTCGAAGGTGATTTAGCTGCTCCAGCCGGGCAAAAGCCACTTTTTGTGCGTCACCGCGACGACGAAAAACACTCCAATGGCTCGCCAGATAGCCCTACCAACGACTGGATTGAAATCTGGGAAATGACCATCAACTGGACCAACAACACCGGAAGCGTAACTAAAATTCAAGATGTTCCCATCACCGAAATTGATTCTGACTTGTGCGGCCTCACCAGTTTTTCGTGTATTGCGCAACCAGGAACTACCGTCAAACTCGATCCACTTCGGGAATGCGTCATGTACAAAGCACCTATGCGCGTTTTCAACGACCACCAATCCATGGCTTTGTGTTTAGCTACTGATGTCAACGGCAACAACCGAGCTGGCGTGCGCTGGCTAGAGCTTCGCCGGCCATCGGGCAGCACTGGTTCTTGGACTGTTTATCAAGAAGGCACCTATGCACCCGGCACTGACCTCAACCGCTGGATGCCAGCAATCAATATTGACAAGTACGGAAATATCATGATGGCTTATTCTACGTCGGGCAGCACTGCACCAGATTATCCTTCTATACAAATGACCGGACGCAAAGCATGTGATCCACTGGGTCAAATGACCCTACCTGAAATGGTTATCAAGCAAGGAATGTCAGCACGCACCTCAAATACACGTTGGGGCGACTACCACCACATGTGTGTAGACGACTTCGACGGGCTCACATTTTACTACACCGGTGTGGTCATGAATTCCAATAACAATATTGTGACGAACGTTTCCGCATTTAAAATGAACCCAGATAGCCTTGATTTAGCCATTCTAGACGCTTTCACCGTACAAACGGGAGGCATCTGTGGTGCAAGTACACAAATTGCTGTCGTTGTCGAAAATAGAGGCGCTAACGCAGTCAACACTTTTACGGTGTCGGCACAAGCCGGAAGCGCTAGTGCCAGCAATCAAAATTACACGAGTAGCAATCTTGGTAGTTACCAGCAAATCGATACCATCTACATCACGGCATCAGGACTTGTTGCGGGCGCCAACACCATTTTACTTCAGCTCTCGAATGTCAACGCTAATGGAAACGACGAAAATACGTGTAACGACCAATACTCCTTCAGTGTTTCCGTAATTGGCGCTTCAACCACCACCGTAAACCCTGTAGTGAGTCAACAACCGAGCTGTAATGCAACCAATGGCGAAATCCAACTTCTCGCAACTGGCGTCAATAGTCCGTTTACTTATTCCATTAATAATTCTACACCACAAAGCGCCAATACCTTCGCTAATATCGGCGCCGGAACATATTCTTATACCGTAACAGACAACCAAGGCTGTGCGACCTCAGGAAGCATTACTGTTGCCGCGACCACAACCATCGGGGCAACGCTTGCGCAAACTTCCAACATTATTTGTGCAGGTGCACAAACAGCCAACTTGGTGGTCACACCAACGGGTGGTACAGCTCCTTACAGCTACTCCATTAACAGTGGCGCCGACCAAGCGAGCAATGCGTTCAACAACCTAGGAGCGGGCACCTACACAATTGGTGTCATTGACGCCAACGGCTGCAGTACGAGCATTCTTTACACAGTAACAGAACCAGCTCCACTCAATGTAAACATGATCCCGACCATGATCAGTTGTAATGGTGCCAACGACGGCGTTCTGAGTGCACAAGTGAGTGGCGGTACAAGCCCTTACACCTATGCAATTAACGGCGGAACGGCGGTTGGAAATCCGGTTTTCAATAACTTGACAGCAGGAACTTACATGCTCACCGCAACCGATGCGAATGGTTGTCAGCAAGCGTTTACCAGTACCATCACTGAGCCTAGCGCTTTAACGCTCGTTGCCAGCACAACGGTTTCAAACGGTAACGACGGTACAATTGCGCTTTCGGGGGCAGGCGGCAATTCACCTTACACCTATTCGATGGATGGTCAGACCTACTATTCTGGTTCTTTCTTCTCGAATTTAGCCATCGGTACTTACACTTGCTATGTCAAAGACAACAACGGCTGCGTTACTACAATTGAAGTAACAGTGAATAGTTCAAGCCTAACAGAATTTACTTTTGACCTCATGAGTCTTTATCCGAATCCGAACAATGGTGTTTTTGAACTCGAAATTGAAGGCGTGAATAGCACTAGCCTAGACGCAAAACTTTTCAATGCGCAAGGGCAACAAGTGGCCGTTTTCGTTCTCAAAAGCAACAACGGAAAAGTAAAACAAACGGTAGAACTCAGTCCTAAAATTGCAGCTGGAACCTACTATCTTGGTGTTTATGAGCAAACACAAGGCGCTGTTATTCAATTTGTGAAGCAATAAGTCTTCAAATGATCGAATATGCTAGTCGAACTCCATCAAAGGAAAAGACTAGTCAAACTCGAAAGTAGCGAGGTCTAACTCTTCATCTACCACTGACAAGCGGCGGGTTACTTCGCGCTTGACTTCATAAGGAGTGCCGTAGTATTGATAAAACTGAACCGTCAGAATGGCCTTTCCACTCAAGGTTGGCCTGTGGTTTCCGAAGTAATGCGCCTGAATTTGATAGGTGCCTTTGGGTGCATTGCGGATCAAATATTCTTCAGGACCATACCCTTGTGTAAAATCATTGGATATCCTACCTCCATTTGAAGTGAGCTTATAGGAATACATGCATTTTTCTTGATTCGGTTCGGTTACCCAGAGGTCTACATCTGTGTTGTCGGCGTCCCAGTTGAGTACGATCCGGATATCCATGGGCAACTGCACCAAAAAATAAGCGGGGATACCTTTAGTATCTATTTCCTTAGGATGCTGAGCAATCAGGTGATTGATTTCATTGAGTGCAATGAGGTGAATTCCTTCAAAGCGGCCGTCGTAGGGCTTTTGAACTACTTTGTAAAGTTGGCGCACAGCCTCGTTGTATTTACCCATTTGCGCTAAGGCCAAACCGTAATCGCGGTAAGACTGCGGCTCTTCTGGTCGCAGCTCAATGACCGACTTCAATATGCCAATGGCCATCTTGTAAGATTTCAACTGTATTAGCTTTTGAGCCAACACCCTGAGTAGAGCGGCATCTTTGAGCTGCATTTCGGCCAAATTTGACAAGACACGCACCGCAAGTTTTGGTTCCTTTTTCTGGATAAAAAAGTCGCACACATCAATATAAAAGGAAGGTTGCGCTGCATATTTCACCTTTAAATTTAAATAACGCTCATAAGCTTGCTCGAGCGGCACACTGCGCAAGCTTTTCAAATATGGCACCTTCGGATTCCATGGCGCAACGGCCAATGTTGCACCCGGTGCAGTTGAGTGACCAGCTACCGTTGTGTTGGCATTGTAGGAAACCGTTGTTGCAAAAGTGCCATAGCCTGAACTCAAGTCGACACCAGCAGAGGCAAAACTTGACCAATTATAACTTGTAGATCCAAGAACTGTAGTGGTTGTGATGCTTACGCTATTCGCTTGTGATATTGGCTCAAGTAAATTACTTTCCCTATCGAATGTCCCTTCTTGGTTCCTTTGACTTACTTGTTCAGTTGCCGGAGGCGGTGGCGGTGGAACAGTTTCACGCGCCGGAGAAGCATCAGCGGCAGCACCTGTTTCTATTTCTTCGCCTGTCACGATTTCTTGCTTTGGTTTTTTCTCTTTTCTTGGCTTCTTCTTTTGCGCGTTCGGCTACTTT